>JBIKRC010000171.1:0-5059 GCA_044349375.1 Limnohabitans sp. | reverse complement strand
TTCTCCTTGCTCGTTATGCAGGTGGGCATGCACCTGCATCTTTTCTCATAAGTCCCAATCCTGGAGGGTACGAAGGTGCTGCTGACTTTTGTGATCGCTTATTTGGCCGTGACCATCGGCATTGGCTTGTTGGCTGCGCGCCGAGTTCACGGGGCCAAGGATTATCTGGTGGCAGGGCGCAGTTTGCCCCTTTACATGAACGTGGCCACCGTGTTTGCCACCTGGTTCGGGGCTGAGACCGTCTTGTCGGTGTCGGCCACCTTTGCCAAAGACGGCCTGAACGGCATTCCCGGTGACCCGTTTGGTGCCACCGTCTGCCTGGTGCTGGCGGCTTTGTTGTTCGCCAAGTTGTTTTACCGCCTGAACCTGCTGACCATCGGTGACTTTTACAAAGTGCGCTACGGCAAGTCGGTCGAAGTGCTGACGAGCGTGGCGATTGTGCTGTCTTATTTGGGTTGGACCTCGGCGCAATTGACGGCGCTGGGCCTGGTCATCCATGTGCTCTCGTCCGGGGCCATTGACCTGAACCACGCCATCATGATGGGCGCGGCCGTGGTGCTGGTCTACACCGTTTTTGGCGGCATGTGGTCGGTGGCTTTTACCGATTTGTTCCAGACCGTGGTGATCGTGGTGGGCCTGATTTCGGTGGCGTTGCTGGTGGGCGGTAACGCCGGTGGTTTTGACAAAGTCATTGCCCAAGCAGCAGCCGATGGCAAGTTCGACATGTTCCCAGCCGACATGGACGCTGCCGCCTGGTGGGCCATGGCGGGTGCGTTCTTTGCGTTTGCCTTTGGTTCCATCCCTCAGCAGGATGTGTTTCAGCGCATGACCAGTGCCAAGGACGAAAAAACCGCCGTGCGCGGCACCCTCATTGGCGGTCTGATGTACTTCGTGATCGCCTTCATCCCCTTGTACATCGCTTATGCGGCGCTGATCGCCCACCCCGAGCTCAAGGCTTTGTTCGAGTCGGAAGACGCCCGCACCATCCAGCGCATCCTGCCCGATCTGGTGCTGGGCCAGATGCCCATGTGGGCGCAGATTTTGTTCTTTGGCGCTTTGCTCTCGGCCATTTTGTCAACCGCCAGCGGCGCTTTGTTGGCCCCCACGGCCACTTTCACCGAGAACGTGCTCAAGCCTTTTGTGCCCCACATGAGTGACCGCCAGTTCTTGCTGCTCTTGCGCGTCATTTTGGTCGCCTTCACGGCTTGCGCCTTGTTGTTCGCCATGAACAGCACCAGCACCATGTATGAGATGGTGCAAAACGCCTACAACGTCACTCTGACCGGGGCCTTTGTGCCGCTGGTGGCGGGCGCTTTTTGGCGGCGCGCCAACACACAAGGCGCGCTGTGCTCGGTGGTGCTGGGTGTGGGCACTTGGCTGGCGTTCAACTTCCTGGCACCCGAGACCCTGGTGCCTGCCAACTTGTTGGGTTTGACCGCTTCCTTTGTCGGCATGCTGCTGGGTTCTCTCGCCCCAACGCTGATTGCGAATCGGGGCCAGTCCATGGCCAGCGCCTTGGGTCACGCCGATAAAGCCCCACCTGGCCATTGATTCGACACAGTCGCTGCACATCGAAGCGCTGGCAGCGAGAATCGGTCAGGCCTTGAAGGCCATGCCAAGCCTATAATTGAAGGTTTTCTTGCATCACCTTCAAAGGCTCTTCACATGCCCATTTACGCCTACAAATGCGACGCCTGCGGCCATGCCAAGGATGTTCTGCAAAAAATGAGCGACGCGCCGCTGACCGATTGCCCTGTTTGCGGTGCGCCCAAATTCAACAAACAGCTGACAGCGCCAGGTTTTCAGCTCAAAGGCACGGGTTGGTACGCCACCGATTTCAAAGGTGGTGGCACTGCAGCCCCCGCGGTGCCTGCTGCTGCCGACGCTGTGGCATCACCTGCAGCACCTGCACCTGCCGTATCTACGGGCGGTGACGCGGCGTCGCCCTCGACCACTTCCAGCAGTGCCGGGGCCTGTGCGGCCTCTTGCGCCTGCCATTGATTTTTTGAGCCCTGACCTCAACGATTGCCCTCCCCATGAAAAAACGCAGCTTCAAACAGTACTTCATCACCGGCTTGCTGGTGTGGCTGCCCATGGGTATCACGGTGTGGGTGCTCATGTGGTTGGTGGGCATGCTCGACGCCATTTTCCTGGTCGTGCTGCATGCTGCCGATACGCTGATTCCCGGCGTGCACGCCAGTGCCGAATACCTGCGCAGCGTGCCCGGTTTGGGCGTGGCCATCGTGGCCTTGGTGATCTTCGCCACCGGCGTATTTGTGGCCAACATGTTTGGCCAGTGGGCACTGCGCAAATGGCACGGCCTGATGAACCGCATTCCCGTGGTGCGCAGCATCTACACCAGTGTCAAGCAGGTGGCCGACACCTTGTTTTCGGGCAGTGGCCATGCCTTCTCGAAGGCCTTGCTGGTGCAGTATCCGCGGCATGGTTCTTGGACCATCGCCTTCCTCACGGGAACACCCGAAGGTGAAGTGGCGAGCCACTTCGATCAACCCTTGGTCAGCGTTTATGTGCCCACCACGCCCAACCCGACGTCTGGCTTCTTTTTGATGATGCCCAAAGCCGAAGTGATCGAATTGGATATGAGCGTTGACGATGCTTTGAAGTACATCATCTCGATGGGTGTGGTCGTGCCCGGCACCCCTGTCCCCAAGCCACCTGCAACTCAACCCCAGTTGGGCTGACGCCTTTTCCCGAATCCTTTTCCTGCGAATCCTGAAAGTCCCACAACATGTCCATGCGTTCCCACTATTGCGGTCTGGTGACCGAAGCCCTGACCGGTCAAGCCGTGAGCCTGTGCGGCTGGGTCAACCGCCGCCGTGACCACGGCGGTGTGATCTTCATCGACCTGCGCGACCGCGAAGGTTATGTGCAGGTGGTGTGCGACCCGGATCGCCCCGACATGTTCAAGGTGGCCGAAGAGGTGCGCAACGAATACTGCGTGCAGATCAAAGGCATCGTGCGTGCGCGCCCCGATGGCACCACCAATGAAGGCCTCAAAAGCGGCAAGATCGAGGTGCTGTGCCACGAGCTGATCGTCCTGAACGAGTCGGTCACGCCGCCGTTTCAGATCGACGAAGACAACCTGTCCGAGACGACCCGTCTGACGCACCGCGTGCTGGACCTGCGCCGCCCGTACATGCAAAACAACCTGATGCTGCGCTACAAAGTGGCGATGGAAGTGCGCAAGTACCTCGATGAAAACGGCTTTGTCGACATCGAAACCCCCATGCTCACCAAGAGCACGCCCGAAGGTGCGCGTGATTATCTGGTGCCCAGCCGCGTGCACGATGGCCAGTTTTTTGCGTTGCCCCAATCGCCCCAGTTGTTCAAGCAATTGCTCATGGTGGCGGGCTACGACCGTTACTACCAGATCACCAAGTGCTTCCGCGACGAAGACTTGCGTGCTGACCGCCAGCCCGAATTCACCCAGATCGATATCGAAACCTCGTTCTTGACCGAAGAAGAAATTCGCGACATGTTCCAAAGCATGATCGAGCGCGTATTCCAAAAAACCATTGGCGTTGATTTGGGCGAGTTCCCGGTCATGACCTACCAAGACGCCATGCACATTTATGGCTCTGACAAGCCCGACTTGCGCGTAAAGTTGAAGTTCACCGAAGTCACCGATGTCATGGGCGATGTGGACTTCAAAGTGTTCTCGGGCGCAGCCAACATGAAGGGCGGCCGCGTGGTGGCCCTGCGCGTGCCGGGTGGTTCGGTCGAAGGCGGCGGCATCAGCCGTGGCGAGATCGACGCCTACACCGAGTTCGTCAAAATCTATGGCGCCAAGGGCCTGGCCTACATCCGTGTGAACGACCTGTCCAAGGGCCGTGACGGTCTGCAATCGCCCATTGTCAAAAACATCCACGACACAGCGCTCAACGCCGTCTTGGAGCGTTCGGGTGCACAGAACGGCGACTTGATTTTCTTTGGTGCCGACAAGGAAAAAATCGTCAACGACGCCATCGGCGCCCTGCGCATCAAGATCGGCCACAGCGTGTTCGGCAAAGCCAATGGTTTGTTCGAAAACCGTTGGGCCCCGCTGTGGGTGGTCGACTTTCCGATGTTCGAATACGACGACGAAAACCAGCGCTACACCGCTGTGCACCACCCCTTCACCGCGCCCAAAGACGGTCACGAAGACTGGATGGTCACCGCCCCCGAGAAGTGCATCTCCAAGGGCTATGACATGGTCTTGAACGGCTGGGAGATGGGCGGCGGCTCGGTGCGTATCCACCGCGCTGATGTGCAGCAAAAAGTGTTTGATGCCCTCAAGATCACACCCGAAGAAGCCCAACTCAAGTTTGGCTTCTTGCTTGACGCCTTGCAATACGGCGCGCCTCCGCACGGCGGTTTGGCCTTCGGTTTGGACCGCATCGTGACCTTGATGACCGGTGCCGAGTCCATCCGCGACGTGATTGCTTTCCCCAAGACCCAGCGTGCACAGTGCCTGCTGACCCAAGCGCCCAGCCCGGTGGACGAAAAGCAGTTGCGCGAATTGCACATCCGCTTGCGCAATCTGGATGCGGTCAAAACAGCGTAATCTGCCCTCGGACCAACCAAAAGCCAACGCCACCTTCGGGTGGCGTTGGCTTTTTTGGTTCACGCTTGTGGACAGTTCAGGCGTGGCCGCAGACGCATCGCCCGTGGGCCGCGTCGGATTGACCCACAAAAAAGGCTCCAAAACCGAAGTCTTGAAGCCTTAGATATCTTAAACCAGCACCAGGCTGGTTCAGAAATTTTGTAACGGCATTGCTGCCGATGACTGGGTTTGCAGGGCTTAGTAGCCGCCGCGACCGCCGCCGCCACCGCCGTAGCCGCCACCGCCGGAGCGATCGCCACCACCGCCGTAGCCGCCGCCGCCGGAGCGACCGCCACCACCGCCGTAACCGCCGCCGCCGGAGCGGTCACCGCCACCGCCGCCGCCGCCGTAACCGCCACCACCACCGAAACCACCGGTGCGAGGAGGACGTGCCTCCATCGGACGGGCTTCGTTCACAGTGATGCTGCGACCACCCAAAGATTGACCGTTCATGCC
>JBIKRC010000170.1:0-5084 GCA_044349375.1 Limnohabitans sp. | reverse complement strand
AAAACCCACCAAGATGAGCAGCGCCACGGGCAAAAGAGATGACAAGACGGGATGATCAAGGTTCATGCTTGGATTATCCCGTCATGCTGCGCGCCATCTGCTCGGAAACCACGCAGCGCCGCCTTGGGCGACGCCACGCCGCCCCTTAAAACGTGGCCTGAACCCCCAGCTTGAAGCTGCGCCCCGGCAAAGGCGACTTGCCAAAAGCGGTGCTTGTGAGGATGGAACTGGCGCTGTAGGCCAGCTGGTCGGTCAGGTTGTCCAGGCGGGCAAACCAGTTAAGCACCGTGGTGTCCAGCTTCTGGCGGTACGACACGCTGGCATTGACCAGGGTGTAAGACCCCGTGGCCACACTGCCATCGGGCACACGCTTTTGTGCGGCATGCCAGTCGGCTCCCAGCTTGGCGCTCCAGGGGCCTTGCGCATGGACCAGCGTCGCGCCCACACGCATCGGCGCGATGCGCGGCAAGGGCTCACCCGTGCTGCTGTGGGTGGCGCGCACCGTGTCGGCACGCCAGTCCAAATCAATGGTTGATGTGCCCTGCCACAGGCGCTGACGGCCGCTGGCTTCCAGGCCCCTGAATTGGGCCTTGACACCTTGGTAAACCTGCACCGGTAAACCGTCCTCCACATCCGGTGTGTTCATCAGGCCAATGTAGTTGGCAAATTGACTGGCAAAGGCCGTCACTTTCAAGTTGTCAGGGCCAGACTTCCACTGCATGCCCGCATCGAAGCTCTTGGACTTTTCCAAACCCAGGTCTTTGTGACCGATTTCCCAGGCGTTGGTGGCCAGGTGCGGGCCATTGGCAAACAACTCGTAGTCTTTAGGGGCACGCTGCGTCAAGGCCGCATTACCCGTCAAAGACCAAGTGGATGACAGCTTGAAGACCGCCCCAGCGGCCACGCTGAAGGGGGTGAATTTTTGGGCTCCAATGGCCTCGTCAAAACGGGGCAAGTCGGGGTTGCCCAAAGATTCGACCCGCACCGACTCCCAACGCGCCCCGGCCGTGACTTGGCCCCAATGGGTGGGCAACTCTTCGTGCACAAAAACAGCCTGGCTGCGCGTGCGGCTGAAGGGGGCAAAGGCTTCATCGCCCACCGCAGAAAATCGGCTCGATTCGGTCTGCACGCCCACCACGCCTTGCCAACCCGCCAGAGGGTGGTGGCGCGCTTCGATGCGCAGGTCTTGCCCCTTGTTGGCAAACAAGGTGCCCGCCGCGCCGTTGTCAAATTCGGTGTGCTGGTAATCGGTGTGGCTTAAGCGGGCTTTGACGCTTTCAAACCAACCCGGCAATTGACGCACCTGGCCCTCCAGCGCATAACGCGTGGTCTTCATGCCAATCGTCACTTGGTCTTCGGCCACGGTGCCGTAATCGCTTTGGTAGGTGTTGACCGATGCGCCCAGAAACCCGTGGTCCCAGAAGGTGCTGGCCCCGATCGCCCCGCCCCGGGATTGGCTGGCGGAGTTGCAAATGCGGCGGGCAAGGGCAGGCGAGTCGGGTTTTTCGCACGCCAGCGATACCGGCACGCGCACATCGCCTGTGCGGCGGTCAAAGCCGTCCAAATGCAAAGCAAAACGCCCGTTGCCCGCCTCGACCAAGCCCGCGACGCTGCGCTCGTCGTTGCCTGTGCCTGCTTGCAACTGGGCTTTGCCCAACACGCCCGAGACCGGTGCACGCGGAATGCGGTTGTCAATCACGTTGACCACCCCGCCCACAGCGCTGCCACCATAGAGCAAGGCGGCCGGGCCGCGCAAGACCTCGATGCGGTCGGTGGACAAGACATCCAGCGGCACCGCGTGGTCGTAGCTGAGCGCCGAGGCGTCCAGACTGGAGGCGCTGTTGTTCAACACCCGAATGCGGTCGCCATCGAGTCCGCGGATGACGGGGCGACTGGCGTTGGGTCCAAAGTAAGTGCTGGACACGCCGGGCAAGCCGTTCAGGGTTTCACCCAAAGTGCTTTGCCCGCGTTCGAGCAGATCAGCACGGCCCAAGGAGCTCACGGGCACGGTGGTGCTGTCGCGGCCCAGTGGGTTGCCGGTGATGACGATTTCACCGGGCACACCCGGTGCGGCGCTTTGCGCCCAAACATTTGAAAAAGACAAAGTGGCCAAGCAGGCATAAGCCAAGGCCGAAAGCTGAAAAGAATGTGTCATGACGATTTGATTTGAAAAACAGGAACAAGCAAGCGCCTTCCGTCCACGACGGAAAGTCAGCTCAACAGGATCAGGGGTTCAAATCAGCGCAGGCGGCGCACGGGCCTGCGCCGGGGACCAGAGGTGCTGGTCAAAACAATAATCAGCACGAAATATGGGGGCCGCCATAGCCACCATCGGGGCCAAGCCCGGTGCGTTCGTTGCAATCAGCCGTTCGGCTTGGGACAGGTGATCCAGCACACGGCATAGATCGGAGTCGGCCTCATGGCCCAGGGCGTCTGAATGCCCTTCGTGCCGATGTTCATCTTGCGCATGCTCAGCATGCGCATGCGCCTCATGCAGCTCAGCGGGGGCCGTGAGTGCCTGCCGGGTCCCGGGCTCAATGCCATGCTCAATGCCATGCCATTGCCCCCAAAGTGGGGCCCACAACAAGGCCACCACCAGCAGGATATTCAGCCAGCGGGGAAGGCAAGCGCGCGGAAAACTCATGACAGGCTCAGTGGGCAGCAGCGGATCAATGCACGTGCTTCATGCCGCAGTATTTGCCCAGCGCCAAGCCCCGGCAAGCCGTTTGCAGCTCTTTGGTGCACTGGTCCGGCTTTTTGCCGGACTCCAGGCATTTGGCAGCCGCCTCGTGGGCCTCAGCCATGGCGCGGTGTCGGGCAATGTCTTCCTGGACTTCTTTGTTGCTGTGTTGTGCCAAGGCGGCCCAGGACAAGCTCATGGCGACAAGTAAAAAAGCAATTTTTTTCATGGGTTTTCTTGGGTTGATGGGCTTTGCCGAGACGCGCTTCAAATCGGACATCGGCCGAGTCCGACAGCGGACATTGTCACTCACGCACCAGACGCGCAAACGTCTTTTTGAATTTGGTCACCTTGGGCGCGGCCACCGCCATGCAGTAGCCCTGATAAGGGTTGCGCTCAAAAAAGTCTTGGTGGTATTCCTCGGCCGCGCTGTAGTTGGCCAGGGCCATGACCTCGGTCACGATGGGCTGGCCAAATGCACGGGCAGCCGTCAACTCGGCGATCATCGCCCGCGCCTCTTCGGCCTGCTCGGGCGTGGTGAAGTAGATGCCGCTGCGGTATTGCGTGCCCGCGTCGTTGCCCTGGCGGTTCAGCGTGGTCGGGTCGTGGATGACAAAGAAGATTTCCATCAACTCGCGGGTGCTGACTTGTTCGGGGTCGTATTCGAGCTTGACCACTTCGTTGTGCCCGGTGCGTCCGGAGCACACCTGCTCGTACGTGGGGGCCACGGTCTGGCCGTTGCAGTAGCCCGACTCCACATCGGTCACGCCGCGCACCTTGACGTACACCGCCTCGGTGCACCAAAAACAACCGCCGCCTAAGATCAGGGTTTGGGTCATGTGGGTTCCTTGTTGAAGAGGTTTGAATTATCCGTGGGGAAGCAGCCCGCCCTGCACCGCTTGCACAAAGTCCCCCAGCGCCGTCTGGTCTCGGTCACTGCGCCACAGGCAGCGCGTGTCGTAACGTGCATCGACCTCGCGCAGCGGCACAAACACCGCACCTGCAAGCGCCGACTGCTGCAAGGCCTGCGGCACCAGCGCCACCCCTAGGCCTTGCGAGACCAAGGACACCACGCTCAACCAATGGCGCAACTCGTGCACCACCTGTGGCATCCAACCGGCCTGCTCGCACAGCATCACGATGCGCTCGTGGTAATCGGGCGACACCGTGCGGGACACCACCACAAGGTCTTGCCCAGCCAGCTCCCCCAGGCCGATGCTGGCCGCCCCCGCCAACGGGTGGCTGGCAGGTAAACACGCCACCAAGGGCTGGCTGGCCACCAAAATCTGCTCGAAACCCGGTGGCACACGAGGCGTGTGCACAAAGCCCACATCCAGGCGCTCGCGCAACAAGTCGGACAGCTGCTCGGACGAACTCAGCTCGCGCAGCACCAAGCGCAATCGCGGGTGGCTGACTTGAAAGCGACTCAGGATTTGCGGCAGGCCGCAATACAACATGGTCCCGGCAAAACCGATGTGCAGCTGGCCCGATTGGCCCTCGGCCACATCGCGGGCCTCTCGTGCTGCCGCGCTGGCCTGCGCCAGCAAAGACCGGGCGGCGGGCACAAAAGCCTGGCCTGCCGCCGTGAGCTGCACGCCCCGGCTGTTGCGGGTGAACAGCTGCGCCCCCACCGAGGCTTCGAGCTGCTGAATGTTCAGGCTGAGCGGCGGCTGCGAGATGGACAGGCGCTGGGCCGCGCGGCCAAAGTGCAGCTCTTCGGCGAGCATGAGGAAATAGCGCAGGTGACGAAATTCCATGAATTAAAATAATGTATTGATGGATAGGCAATCAATATTAGACAACTATTCATCTCGCCCTGACAATCCGCATCAAGATTTTTTCACGGAGACACCCACCATGGCCACCACCAAAAACACCTTCAGCTGGGAAGACCCCTTTCAGCTCAGCGCACAACTGACCGACGACGAGCGTCAAGTGCAAGAAGCCGCCCGCGCCTATTGCCAAGATCGCCTGCTGCCCCGCGTGACCGATGCCTTCTTGAACGAAACCACCGACGTGGCCATTTTCCGCGAGATGGGCGAGCTGGGCCTTTTGGGTGCCACCATCCCTGAGCAATACGGCGGCGCAGGCCTGAACTACGTCTGCTACGGCCTGGTGGCACGCGAAGTTGAGCGCGTGGACTCGGGCTACCGCTCCATGATGAGCGTGCAGTCGTCACTGGTGATGTTGCCCATCAACGACTTTGGCTCCGAAGCCCAAAAACAAAAATACCTGCCCAAGCTGGCGCGTGGCGAGTGGATCGGCTGCTTTGGCTTGACCGAACCCAACCACGGCTCCGACCCCGGCAGCATGATCACCCGCGCCAAGAAAGTGCCCGGCGGCTATTCGCTCAGCGGTGCCAAGATGTGGATCACTAACAGCCCGATCGCCGATGTGTTCGTGG
>JBIKRC010000008.1:0-18415 GCA_044349375.1 Limnohabitans sp. | reverse complement strand
CCCGTTGTCGCAACTGTCAGCGTTAAAACTTTTCTTCGTGTCAACATCAATGCATCTCCGCAGGGACTCGAAAGACGTTTATTGTAATTGCGGCAATAAAAAGCAAAAAAATTTCTGACAGTTTGCAGTCTGTGATTATTGTGACAGGCTGTTTGGAGCAATCAAAGCTTGTTGCCTCCACATCGATCACCTGTTCGACAAAGGATTCCCCCAAATCCACCCTTCCTCCAATCGTGCATTGCCCATCAGAGCGGTAACTGAGCACGCGTGTTTGGATCGCCTTGGCGCAGCAGATCCCACAGACAGAATTCGGAGTTACCCAAAAGGGGGGTTCGCTTGGCCGCTCACGTGGTTAGTATTTGGGAAGCCATTGATCGCAGCCTGGTGATCGATCGGCAAAGGCTCGGTGAATTCGCCCGTCATAAAGAGTGACGCCACTTCTTTAAAAGGACTGAAATGACATGCCCATGGATTCAGCAGGACGGCGAGCAACTCAAGCAGCTGCGAGAGCAAGCATGCTTGGATGCAGTGAGCTTTTCCATGGAGAATGCGATCTCTTTGGCCCAATTGCAACAGCTCGAAAATGGCGGAGACAGCTGTTTCTACACCCAGGCCATCAAGGCCCAATTGGGCCGTAAGCTCATCAAAAAATTGCAATCCCACACCGGTTGACCTCACGGGAGGTGCAAGCCCTAAGTCAAGCCTCAGCATTTTCTTGCTGAGGCTTTTTTTTGCATTTCACGCGCTGCGCATGGGGCCGAGTTCGGCCCCTTCAACCAATGGGCTCGGTAAGGGCTCAATTTCTTCGCATCGGGTGCTAGACCTTTTTGATTTTCATGATTTTTCGCCGCATTTAACTTATTTAATAAATAATGTTATTTTTTAATTCTCTTTTACTAACAATTTTTAACAACTGAAGTTTTATATTTCAATAAAATAACAATTAAAGTACTAAAAATGATCGAGCTAACAACACATGACCTCCCTATCCGCCCTTCAACTTCTGACGCTGTCCATTGGCACTGCTTGCTGCATGTCTCCAGCTTGGGGTCAACTGCAGAACACCCAGCAGCCCAGTATCAAGCTGTCAGACCTGGCCAATGGCGTTGTTTTGCGCTTGGCCGATCAAAAAGGGGACGCAACCCCAACCGATCAACCCGATGTGCACCCAACCCTGAGCATGGCCGAGTTGGTTCGGCATGGCTTGCAGCACAGTCCACAACTGCGGCAAGCAAAGGCCCAGCGTGAGGCAGCCTCTCACGCTCAAAAAGTCTCCCAAGCTGACTTGTTGCCGAGCTTTTCTCTTCGATTTGCGACGGGTCCAGAAAGCTCTCAGAGCAGCGGCGCGTCCTCAGACCAGCATAGGCAACAAGTCAGCACGCTTCGCCTGACACAGCCCCTCTACAACGAAAGCCTGAAGAACGACTGGCAATCCAGCAAACACAATGAAACCGCTGCCCAGCGACGCCTTCAGTCGGCCACCGACAGCGTGGTGTTGTCGGTTGTGCGTGCCACCATTGACCTCAGTGCTGCGCGACTTGTGCAAGACTTTTCTAACGTGCAATTGGCCCAATTGCAAAACATACTGGACTACTTGGACACGCGCGCAGCAGCAGGCGCTTCCAGCGCATCGGACCTCGAGCGTGCCAAATCTCGCGTTTTCACCGCAAGGCAAACACGCATGGAGCAGCAAGCGGCTTACCGCAATGCGATCAATGAGCTACAACGCCTCACGCAGCAAGACCCCCGTGCCATCCGATTGCCCGCGATAGACGACTTACCGGCCATTCAAGCCCAAGGCCAGCCGATCAAGGACATGGCACTGCAGCGCAACCCCGACATTCTGGCGGCGCAAATGGATGTGGATGCACAGCAAGCGAAAGTCAATGCCGAATGGTCCAAATACAAACCCGTCATCGGTCTGAGCCTCGAATACGACGACAGCCGCAACGTTCGCGGCATCAATGGACCCGGCAAAGACATTCGCTTGCTGGTGGTGGCCAATTGGGCGATTTCATTGGCTGGCAAGGAGCGGCACTTGGCAGAACAGGCCATGGCCGAATTGCGCCAGAAAGAAGCCAAACTCGAAGACGAAAAACAACGCCTTTTGCAGGCGGTAGATGGCGACACCACGCTGTTTGAATCCGCTGCATTCCGGGTTGAAACAGCGCAACTCGAACAAGAGGCAGCGGGCAAAGTCATCACCGCCATTGAGGCCCAACTGACGTCTGGGCGTTTGGGCTCTTTGCTGGACGCCCTCGATGCCAGCGAACGTTTCTTCGCATCAAGGCAGCGTCTGGTTCAGGCCATTGCACAAAACCTGAAAGCGCATGCGCAGTTGTTGGCCCGCATTGGGCAACTGGGCGACTTGCAGCCCTGATCCTTCAGCACATCAATTTTTTAAGCCACAGATATGAACGCATCGCACGAATCGGATGAATCCGCAGACATTTTTTGGCCCGGCTATGTCGATGCCGTGACGAACTTGGCCATCAACTTGTTGTTTGTCATTGCGGTCATGAGCATCGTGGTGCTGGGCGCCACGCTGCAAATCGCACAAATGACCAAGAAAAAAGCCCTTGAAGAAGCCAAGTCGACCCAAACTGCCACGTCTGATTCTCACGTCAAGGCCAAGCAAAAAGGCGATTTTCAGAAGGACGCCAACGCCACCCTTCCTGGTGCGCCCCCGACCCTTCAACAAACCATCCACGAAGTGATGGCCAAGCTTGAAAAAACCGAAAAACAGCTGGTGCAAGCCAAGCAGGAAATCTCGAACCTGAAAACCAACCAGCCCGATGTCGTTCAAGCCAAAGACAACAAACCCAACGCTCCCAAAACCAGCAACCAAGTCCAGTCATTGCCTCAGTCTGCGCTGATGGTCGTGTTTGACCGTGAAGTGGTCACCCTGTCCAAACCCGAAGTCACCGAGTTGATCGACAAGCTCCAAAAAATCAGCCCCTTGACTGCTGGGCGCTGGCAAGTGACCGTCATCTCTCCAAAAGGATATTCCGAAGCGGCCCGGCTTTCTTTTTACCGGGCCAACGCGGTACGCAACGCATTGCTTGAAAAAGGCGCACCTGCAGCCGCCATTGATCTGAGCATCATGGAAAGCACGCAGGCCGGTGCAGACAACAGCAAAGTATTGGTACGGTGGACGCCATGACACAGCGCGAAGGCACCGATCAAAAGCTGATGCTCGTTTTGGTCGCATTGCTGTTGGGCATTTTTGCGTGGGCAAGTCTTGCGCAAGTCGACCAGATCGTCCGAGCTGAAGGCCGCATCATTGCCGCGGGCCGGGCGCAAATCGTGCAACACCTCGAAGGCGGCATCGTTCAGCAAATCCTTGTGCGCGAAGGTCAAGTGGTCGCCGCTGGTGATGTGCTCATGCGCTTGTCCGATGTGCAGGCCAACACCACCGTTCAGCAAGGCCGCAGCCGACTCTCAGCACTGCAAGCCCAGCAAGCCCGTCTTAACGCAGAAGCCCAAGGCCTGCCAGAGCCCCAGTTTTCAGGCCACATTCCGCAAGAATTGCAGCGCGAATCGATGAGCGCCTTTCGCGAACGTCTAAGCCGCTTTCGCGCCGAACGCATGGTCATTGCCCAGCAGCACACTCAGCGCAAAGCCGAGCACCAAGAAGCACGCCAACGCATCGTCAGCACTCAAGCCGAACTTGACCTGGCCAAACGCCAATCTAGCCTGATGGACGGTCTCTACAAAAAAGGAGCAGCATCGCAAATGGAGAATTTGGATGCGCAAAGTCGAACTCAAAAATTGCTCAGCAACCTGAGCGAACTCCAGGGCTCGTTGCCCCGACTGGAGTCGGGCATTGCTGAACTGCAAGCCCGGCTCAACGAATCCGATTCGCGGTTTCGCGTCGAAGCCCGCACCGAACTCATCCAGGTCAGCGCTGAAATCTCCAAAATCAGCCTCGCAGTCGATGGCGATTCCGACCGTCTCAAGCGCACCGAAGTTCGAGCCCCTGCCAGCGGCTACATCAACCGCATGCACTTCAACACCATGGGCGGCGTTGTCAAGCCCGGCGAAGCGCTGCTCGAAATCACGCCCAGCGAAGGACCCGTGGCCGTCGAAGCCCGTGTGCGTCCGAACGACCGCGCATCCCTGCGTGCTGGTCTGTCCACTCAAGTCCGTATCGGTGCTTATGACTACGCCGTTTACGGCTCCTTGGCAGGACGCCTGGTCGAAGTCAGCGCCGATACCCTGGCAGACGAATCTGGCCAGCGCTACTACCGCGTACTCATTCAAACGGATGCTCCCACTGCCCGCATGGCGGCCGTGTCCATCTTGCCCGGCATGACCGCCAGCGCCGACGTGGTACTGGGTCAGCGCAGTGTGTTGACCTACCTTCTCTCACCCCTGCTGCGATTCAAACAAAGAGCCTTCAGCGAAGCCACCTGAAGCGATCACTTAAGACAAAACCCCCAAGGAAACATCATGAAAAGACTCCAACTCTATTACTGGTACGTGGGCGTGCCCGTTGCGCTCGTTTTTTTGGGCGCCGCCATCTTTTGGGATGCCATCATCAGCACCGTCGAAGGTAACCCGCACCCCCAGATCAACTACATCATCTTTTTATTGGTGGTCGCGGGCTGCTACCAAATGCTTGCCCACATCTGGCGCATCAACAAAGAAGGCGCGCTTTTTCGCAAATACCGCAGCATGGTGGAAAGCGGCATCTCTGACCAAGAACTTGACCAATCACTGGCCGACTTGAGCAAAAAGCACGACATCGTGCCCATGATGCAACTCATCCAGGCCCTGCGTGATCAGGCACTGACCCCTGTGCAGCACGCCGCGATCGAATCTGAGCTGGCCCGATTCAGTGCCCGCCAGAACCGACGCCTCATGATGTCTCAGTTCATGGGCGGCATGATGGTTGGCATGGGCTTGCTTGGCACCTTCATCGGATTGCTGGGCGCGTTGGCCGAAATCGGCAAACTGATTGGCTCCTTCAACCTGGGTGCAGGCATGGTGGACCCCGTGGCCGCCATCAGTGAACTGGTGGCCCGTCTGACTGCCCCCATGCAAGCCATGGGTGTGGCCTTCAGTGCCTCTTTGTTTGGTGTCCTGGGCTCACTCATCATGGGTGTGCTGTCGGTCGGCGTGCGCAGCGCCTCCAGCGATCTCGTTTCCTTTGTCCAGTCAGACACTTCACTGATGCTCGACATCACCCAAGCAGGCCAAAAAGGTGCTGAACAAGACAACTCGTTGGTCGAAGCCTTGACCGCCTTGGCCGAACACTCCCCATTGCTCAGCGGTTTGGCCCTCGCGCTAGACCACTCCGAACGCCGTGTGCGCGAACTTGTTTCCTCAATCGGTGTGCTCGTCACCCGCACCGAAACCAACAACCACGGCACAGCGAACCTCATTCAACAACTGAGCCAACAAAGCAGTCAGCAAGAGCAAATTTTTGACGTGGTCAGTCACCTGCAACACAGCCAAAAACAACTCGTCGAGCGGCAGGCCCAAATGACCGATGCACACGCCCACATGGCACAAACAATGGAGCGCCAACTTCAAGCTCTGGAAAAAGCAATTGCCAGCCAAGCCGAACAACATGCCCGACAAGCCGAGGCACAACAAGCGCTCTGGGTGAAACAAGCTGAACTGCAAAAAGACAGCTTCGCACAACAAGCCGAGCACTTCGGAACCCTGCTCAACGCCCATCTTGAAGAATCCAGCACCCAGATCCGAGCCCAAAGCACTCTCTGGAAAACCTACCTGGACCAGCAACAAAAAATTTACAAATCCAGCGAACAAACCCAAGCCAGTCAGATCCATCATGAGCAGCAAATACGCCAGATCCAATGGAACCAATGGGTTCAAAACTTAGAAGCGGGCTTGGGCAAACTGCTTGACCACCAAACACAAACGCAAAGCGCCTTGGCGCAACATGCCGGACAAAGCACCCGCTTGAGTGAGCAAATCCAAACCGAAGCCCAACGCCAGACACGCACACTGCAAGACCTGGCGCAACTGATGGTGCAACAAGGGCAAAACCATGTGAGCGATCAAGAAGCCAGCCGGACGCTCTTGGTCCACACACAAGCCATGCTGCAAGAAAACCAGTTGCGCAATGAGCAAACCGTGTCCTACCTTCAAAAAGTTTCAAGTACTTTTCAAAACAAATCCGTTTGAAAAAATCATTTGATCCACTGATTGCAAAACATGACCACTTCTTCGTCCGTCACTTTGTCTAACTTGTCCACTGCACCATCTGCCCATGGCGCTGGCAATCCTGCCGTACAAATCATCCGCCCCGACATCCAGGCCGATGGAGCGGTGCAATTCATGGTGCCACTGCATTCCCAAGACATCAAATCCGTAGAAGCCGTTGATTTGGATTTGGTTTACACCGCATTCAACGGTGAAAAGGTCATCTTGGTGCAAGGCGCTCTGCAAGCGGCGATGCAACCCAACAGCCCGATCGTCTTTGATGACGGCGTCAGCCTCACGGCGGCCGAACAAAGCAAAAGAATCGGCATGCTGCGTCCAGTGGAAGGGGGCAGCTTTCGCCTCAACTCATCGGCGGCCGTGGCGACCGATCCAGAAAAAGTCAGTGGCAACGAATTCGGTTTGGGTCGGGAATTAAAAGATGCGGTGAGCAAACTCACACAGACCAGTCAGCAGCTCGAAAAAGCGCTGCAAACCCTCACGACTTCCAACCTCTCAGCACCGCCCGAACCCGTCAGACTCTCTGGCATCGGCCCAGGCTTGAGCTTTGCCAAATTCAAAACCCAAGCCCAAGATCAATTCGCTTCCCCTTTTCCCGGCGCACCGCCCAAGCCCGAAAACGAAGACAAGTCGATCAACAGCATCAACAGCATCAACAGCATTAACAGCACCAACAGCGTTGACAGTAAAACAAGCCTTACCAGCACCAGCAGCACCAGCAGCACCAACAGTGCCAACAGCACTAACGGTACGAACAGCACCAACAGCACGAACGCTGTGGATAGCGCCAACAGCACGAACAGCACGAGCAGCACGAACAGCACGAACAGTACGAACAGTACGAACAGCACCAACAGCACGAACAGTACGAATAGCACCAGCAGCACTAGCGGTACTAACAGTGCCAACAGCACGAACGCTGTGGATAGCGCCAACAGCACGAACAGCACCAGCAGCACCAGCAGCACCAATAGTGTGGAGAGCGCCAACAGCACCAACAGCACGAACAGCACGAACAGCACGAACAGCACAAATAGCACTAACAGTGTAGAAAGCACCAACAGCACCAACAGCACCAACAGCACGAACAGCACGAACAGCAACGGTGGCAGTGGCAGCAGCAGCCAAGGCAGCAATGAGTCGACCGTCAAGATCACCAATACCGCTCGGGGCTTGTCTGGTGCTACCGAGGACAAAATTTCAAACGTACAAGTGGTGGATAAAGTCAAGACAGCTGCACTAACAGACGCGGAAAAAGAGCGAGGCATAGAGATCCTTAAACCGCTGGCCTCAGCGACATTGCGCGAAATGTTGCCCACAGACCCACTGCAAGTGCGCGTCACGGGCACACAAGCCGTGAATTTGGAGCCAGATGGCACGGCCTACAACACCCTCGTGATGCCCGGGGTTCTCAATGCCACTTCTGTCCGTTTTGAACTCCCCACAGGCAGCGTGTTGCCCCCGGATTTCAAAATTGCGGGTTCCACATTCACCAACGGCACACTGACCGTACCTGCTGAAAGTCTCAAAGACTTGCAGTTGGATGTTCAATGGTCAGTCAAACCAGAAGGAACGGTTGCCGCACCCGTTGACTTTCAAGTCGGCGTGAAATACCTCAACGCACAAGGTGCCGAGCTGGAGCAGGGGCGTGCTCCCATCAATTTTAGGTATGGTGTGTTGAGCAAATTGGACGATGTGGTTGAACTCGACAGCAACAGCAACTCCAAAATTTTTCTGTCTGCTCATGGCTACAACTACAACATCCGTGGCGATGCGCAAGACAACACCATCACTGCAGGTCATGGCCATGACACATTGGTGGGTGGGGCAGGTGCGGACACTCTGGCAGGTGGTGCCGGTGATGACACCTATGTGGTGGACAGCACCAACGACGTGGTCACCGAAGGTGCTGTTGCAGGCAGCGACACCGTCGAAGCATCGGTGTCCTACAACTTATCGGCCAACGTCGAAAAACTCACTCTCACCGGCACGGGCAACATCAACGGCACCGGCAACGAACTGGCCAACACCCTCACCGGCAATAGCGGCAACAACAGCTTGGACGGCGGCGCAGGCGCTGACACCCTGGTTGGCAGGGCTGGCAACGACACCTACGTGGTGGACAACGCAGGTGATGTGGTCAGCGAAGCAGCGGACCAAGGCCTGGCTGACACGGTTGAAGCCTCGATCACTTACACATTGACCGCCAACGTTGAAAACCTCACCCTAATGGGCGAAGCCAACATCGACGGCACAGGAAATACGCAGAACAACAGCATCACCGGCAACAGCGGCAACAACCTCTTGGATGGCGGTGCAGGCGCTGACACCATGGTTGGCGGGGCTGGCAACGACACCTACGTGGTGGACAACGCGGCCGACGTGGTCACCGAAGCATTGGGCGCAGGCACAGATACCGTTTCATCTTCCATTGGCTATGCCTTGGGTGAACACATTGAGAACCTGACCCTCGCTGGCACTGGCCACATCGACGGCAAAGGAAATACAGAGAACAACCTGATTACCGGCAACAGCGGCAACAACCGCATTGATGGCGTTGCTGGCGCTGACACCATGGCTGGCGGCTTAGGCGATGACATTTACGTTGTCGATAACGCAAGTGATGCAGTCAACGAAGCGCTAAGCGAAGGCACCGACACGGTAGAAGCATCTGTGTCCTACAACTTATCGGCCAACGTCGAAAAACTCAATCTCACTGGCACGGGCAACATCAACGGCACCGGCAATGATTTAGCCAACACCCTCACCGGCAACAGCGGCAACAACAGTTTGGACGGCGGTGCAGGCGCTGACAGCATGATCGGCGGCTCAGGCGATGACATTTACTTCGTCGATAACGTAAGTGATGCAGTCACCGAAGCGCTCAGCGAAGGCACCGACACGGTAGAAGCCTTGATCACTTTCGCATTGACCGCCAACATTGAAAACCTCAACTTGAAAGGTACTGGCAACATCAACGGCACAGGTAACGGACTGAACAACACCCTCACCGGCAACAGTGGCAACAATAGTTTGGACGGCGGCGCAGGCGCTGACAGCATGTCTGGCGGCGCTGGCAACGACACTTACGTGGTGGACAACGCGGCCGATGGGGTCACCGAAGCATTGGGCGCAGGCACAGATACCGTCGTATCTTCGATTGGCTATACCTTGGGTGAACACCTTGAAAACCTCACCCTGACCGGCACGGGCCACATCAACGGCACAGGCAACGAACTGGCCAACACCCTTACCGGCAACAGCGGCAACAACACGTTGGACGGCGGCGTAGGCAACGACACCATGGTGGGAGGCGCTGGAAACGACACCTACGTGGTGGACAGCACGGGGGATCTGATCACCGAGGCGTCCGGCGCAGGCACCGACACGGTTGAGTCGTCCATCGACTACACCTTAGCGGCCAACGTCGAGCATCTCACCTTGGCAGGCACCGCAACCATCGGCACGGGCAACGTCTTGAACAACACCCTGACGGCCAACAACCTGGGCAACACACTCAGTGGCGGCGCTGGCACCGACACACTGATCGGCGGTGATGGCGTTGACCTCCTGGATGGCGGAACCGAGGCCGACAGCATGCGCGGTGGCGCTGGCAACGACACTTACCTGGTGGATCACGCAGGTGATGTGGTCACCGAACTCGCGACCCAAGGCACCACCGACACGGTCGAAGCCTCCATCAACTACACCCTGACCGCCCACGTCGAAAAGCTGATCCTCACAGGCACTGCAGCGATCAACGGCACTGGCAACAATGCTGACAACACCATCACTGGCAACAGTGGCAACAACAGCTTGACGGGCGGCGTTGGCGCCGACACCATCGATGGTGGTGGCGGTATCAACACCGCTTCTTACACCGCTTCCGACGCAGGTGTCACTGTCTCTTTGGTGGCGGGTGCCACCAACACCGGTGGTCATGCACTAGGCGACGTGCTCTCCAACATCCACAACCTGCTGGGCAGCGCCCATGCCGACACCTTGATTGGTGATGCCAGCGACAACCGCCTTGAAGGTGGGGCGGGCAACGACGCCTTGTCTGGTGGTGCAGGCACAGACACTTTGATCGGTGGCGCTGGGGCAGACAGCTTCAACGGTGGCGATGGCGCCGACACCGTGTCTTACGCTGGATCCACAGCGGTCACCGTGTCTTTGGCAAGTGGCGCTACCAACACCGGCGGTGATGCGCAAGGCGACACGTTCAGCACCGTTGAACACCTGATTGGCAGCAGCAACAACGACACCTTGACGGGTGACTCCAGCTTCAACCGTTTAAATGGCGCCGATGGCGACGACCGCCTCGATGGCGGTGGCGGTGCCGACACCTTGGTGGGTGGTGCTGGCAATGACACCTTCGTGATAAACAACACGGGTGTGAACATTGAAGACAGCTCGGGCAACGATACGGTCGAAAGTTCCATTAACTTCACCCTTCAAAGTGGTTTAGAAAACCTCAAGCTCACTGGAACAGCCACAGAGGGCACTGGCAACAGCACCGGTAACATCATCACCGGCAACAACTCAGTCAGCAACAACGTCTTGAAAGGCGAAGCAGGGGATGACACCTTGGTGATTGAATCGTCTAGGCTGAGCACGGGCAAGTTTGACGGGGGCACAGGCACCGACACCCTCAAAATTACCGCATCCGCAGGTGCCACCATTGATTTGACCGGTATCAGCAACGCTAATTTCTTGAGCATTGAAAAGATTGACCTCTCCTCTCAAGCAAACAACATTCTCAAGATCAACTTGAGTGCCATCCAGTCCTTGGTGGATACTGGATCCGCCATTCCCACTCTCAAAGTGCGCTTGGGTACAAATGACAGCATAGAATTTGTTGCTGACTCTGGGCAGATCACGTTTGACAACACCTCCGCCAAGATCTTGACCGTATTCGGCAGCTCCGGCGGTTCGCTGGTGCAGCAGGCTTTTATTGACTATGCCTAATCTACCTCAAACCACCCCCATGCCCTCCGACCTTTCCAGCCTGCGTGCCTGGTTGGGCTATGTGTTGCGAGGCCGTTTGGGGGGGCTGGCTTTGTCCAGCTTTTTCATCAACATGGGCGTGTTCATTCCCGCTTTGTTTGGCATGTTGGTTTATGACAAAGTGGTGCACAACGGTATTTTTGAGACGCTTTGGGCCTTGGCCATCGGCGTGGTCCTGTACCTGGCCATCGAATTGGTGCTGCGCAGTCTGCGCGTGCGCAGCGTCGAGCGGGTGGCCAAGCAAATTGACCGCATGATCGATCACCGCCTGTTTGCCGCCTTGCTGCAGCCCTCGGCCCGCAGCGGGGCGCAGCCAGGCATGGCCGCTCGCTTCCTCACCCTTTACCGCGACCTCGCATCCGCCCGAGACTTCTTCTCATCGCAATACCTGCTGGCCATGGCCGATGTGCCGTTTTTGCTGCTCATTCTTGTCGTCATCGGCTTGATCGCTTGGCCGCTTTTGGTGGTCGTGCTGTGCTGGATCGGCTTGTACGTGCTGGTGGGTCAGTGGCTCAAAGACCGCACACAGACGCAAACCCGCCATGTCAACGCCCAGCAAGCTGCCAAACTGGCTTTGCTCACCGACACCCTGTCATCGCTCGACACCTTGCGCACCAGCCATGCAGGCAGTCGCATGCAAGGCCGTTTCGAAACGGTCTCGCAACAACTGGCCGAATCGGCCAGCGCCTTGCGTTTGTCGCAGGTGTTGCAAACCCACTGGCAAATGGCGGTCTCCTTGCTCAGCTACGTCAGCTTGCTGGTGGCGGGGGCCTACCTGATCTTTGGCCAGTTCATCAGCGTGGGTGCCCTCATTGCTGTCTCCATGCTCAGCGGGCGCACGCTGACCACCGTGGGCCAAGTCTTGCTGGCCTTGGGCCGCTGGACCGAGTTGCGCCACTCCATGGCCCAGCTGGCGCCTTATCTGACCGCCCAAGCCGGGCAGGGCGTTGTGCTGCCCGCCGCCAGCAGCCCCCAGCACCGCAACGCTGACCTCGGTGGCAGCAGCGTCATCGACGCCCTGCGCCGTCCGGCGGGCACTGTGCGCGGCCACATCACGACGCACCAGCTGGTGCACCGCTACACCAATGGCCAAACCGCCTTGCGCGAGCTCAACCTCACCATCCAACCCGGCGAACGCGTCGGCTTGCTAGGGCGTCCCGGTTCTGGCAAATCCACCTTGCTGCGCATCTTGGCCGGAGCCATTCAACCCCTGCAAGGCGAAGTGCGCGTTGACCACGCCGCACTGCACAGCATTGCCGCACATGACCGTGTGACCTGGCTCGGCTTCAAGCCGCAAGAGGCCACCCTCATGGCTGGAACACTCGAATCGAACATTTTGCTCAACCTGCCTGAAGACGCCAGCCCCCAAGACCGCATGGACGCGTTGGCCCATGCCGTGTTCGTCTCGGCCCTGGACATCGACCTGGCCTCGGGTGCGCTGCGGTTGGACTTGCCCATCGAAGAATACGGCGCCAACCTCTCCGGCGGCCAACGCCAAAAAGTTGCTTTGGCCCGAACCCTGGCCACCCGCCCAAGCCTGTTGCTGCTGGACGAACCCACCTCGGGCCTGGACACCGAGACCGAAAAAACCATCGTCCAAAGGTTGGCCGCGCTGACCAATGTGACCCTCATCATGGTCACGCACAGCGCAGCCGTGTTGGGCATCACCCAGCGTTTGGTCGTGCTCGACCAAGGTCAACTGCTGACCGATGGGCCTACCGCCAAGCTCTTGGTGTCTTCATAAGGCAATGCCTCAAATCATTGAATTGACTACAATCGTTTCTTTTTTTTTGAACAGACGCACCTCATGCACATTGCCCTGCTAGAAGACGAACCCAGCTTGAGTCAAGAAGTCAAAGACTTGCTGGTGCAAGCCGGTCACAGCGTGGCGCATTTCCCAGACGGGCACCAGATCATGCAAGGCCTGCGCAAAGACACCTTCGACCTGTTTGTGCTGGACTGGCAAGTGCCCGGCCCCAGCGGTCTTGAGGTGCTTCAGTACCTGCGTGATGCGCTCAAACTGACCACCCCCGTCATGTTCTTGACGAGTCACAGCGCAGAAGACCAAATTGTTTTGGCCCTGGGTTGCGGTGCAGACGACTACTGCAGCAAACCCCTACGCCCCTTCGAGTTCATGGCCCGCATTGCCTCATTGCAGCGGCGACTGGTGCCCACTACCCACATCGCACACGACGGCGAACTCTTGCCCGGTTATGTGTTTGACAGCATCAACCGCACCATCACCCAGGGTGGCCAAGTGGTCTCTCTGACCGAAAAAGAATACGAACTCAGCCGCCTGCTGTTTGAAAACCCCGAGCGCCCCATCTCCCGCACCCGCCTCATGAAAGACGTCTGGGGCCGCGAAGAAGACGCCCTGTCTCGCACCCTCGATGTGCACATCTCCTGGATCCGCCGCAAACTCAACATCGGAGCCAACTCAGACAAAATACGCTTGGTCGTGGTGCACGGCTATGGCTACCGACTCATGCAAATACCGCCCATTTCTGAGAACAGTAAATGACACAGCCTACGCCCCACCTTCAAAAAACCGCAGCCCGATGGCCCCATTGGGTAGCGCTGCTGCTGTTGGTGTGGGTGTCAGGCTGGGCCACGGCCCAAGATAAAAACGCGGACACGGATACCCACATCCGCTACACCCTCAAGCCCGGTGACATGCTTTTTGCACTGGCACAGCAATACCTGCAAAACCCGTCAGATTTGGAAACCGTGGCCCGCATCAACCGCATTGGCAACATCCACCGCGTTCCGGTGGGCAAAGTCATCCTCATCCCACGCGAACTCCTCAAATACGTCCCTGCCACGGCCCAAGTCAGCTTTCTGCGTTGCCGCAACGCGCTGCTTCTGGACGGGCCTCAGGCACAAACCATCACCCTGGGCACGACCCTGACCGAAGGGGCCGTGCTGCGCATACCCCCAGGCTGTCAGTTCAGCATGACTTTTGAAGACGACACCACCGTGCGCCTGCTCTCCGGTGCGGTGGTCAAGCTCACCACCTTGCGCCGCAATGTGTTCGACCCCTCGCCCGAAGTCAAGCTCGACTTGCTCGACGGCCGCATCCACCTCAATGTCCCTCGCAAACGCCCACCAGGCGACGCGCCGTTTCAGGTCACCACCCCCACCTCGGTCGCAGGCATTCGTGGCACCCAGTTCCGCGTGGGTTTTGTGTCGCGCAACCAAAGCAGCCAAGTTGAGGTCCGTACCGGTGCCGTAGCCGCCAAAGGCCAAACAGAACACAACGTGCAAATGGCCCTTGACAACCAAGGCGTGCCCATCTCGAACAGCGGCATTGCCTTGCCCCTCGAACCCCTGCTTGCCGCCCCCAAATTTGCCAGCATGCAAACACCCGGCACCACCGCCACCCTCCTATTTCAGGCACCACCCCAAGCCACGCGTTACCAGCTCAGCACGGCCGACAATGCCAATTTCAGCTTCCTGCTCAGCGACGACGAGACCGATCAAGCCCAAGTGGCAGTGCCCGACCTGAATGCCAAAGCCCGTTTCTTTCAATGGTCCAGCATCTCCAACACTGGGCTCATGGGTCACCCAGCCGACTACGCCGTCTGCCAGGGTTACAAAAAAGTCAACGCCTGGCGCTGCAACGTCCCCTTCAACTTTGACGGCTACATCAACCCCCACCTTCTGCTGCAAAAGATTGACGCCGATGCCCCCCTCACCGTCATGGATGCCCCCATCCGCCGCACCGAAGACAACTTGCTCGTCTTCAGAGGCTTGCCGTCTGGGCTTTACCGCTGGATCCTCGAATACGAATTCATGCCCGGCAAAAAGGCTAAGCAAGAGGGTCAGTTCGAGCTGATTGCTATCCCCAAACCTGATGCTTGAGATGGCTCCTGTCTCAGAAGTAGCCCCCCCACTCATCCTGGACGAACGCAAGTTTTACCGCGAATGGTGGCTCACCAGCTTGCTCGCCCTGAGCGTGCTGGTGCTCATGACCAGCTTGCAGTGGGGCCAAAGCCCGGGGCAAGTCATCTACGACCAGTTCCACCATTGGCTAACGCCACAGGCTAACCCGCAAGTCGTGGTGGTCGCCATCGACGACCAAAGCCTCGACGCGCTGGGTGGCTGGCCACTGCAACGTGGCGTGTATGCCGAACTGCTGCGCCAACTGGCCCCGCCAGCGCACAAACCCCAAGGCCTGGCTTTTGACATCTTGTTCCTCGACCCCAGCCCAGCCGACGCTGAGCTCGCCCGCCAAATGCGCCAACACCGAGTGGTGCTGGCCACGGAGCAAGGCCGCCAACCCGGCAACCTGAACCAGCGCAGGCCCGTGGCCGCTCTCAGCCAAGCCGCCAGCAGCCTTGCGCACATCAACGCCAGCTTCGAATCCGACGGCACACTGCGCGGCGCACACCTCATGCAAGACACATGGCCCAACCTGGCCTTGGCCCTCAGCGGCCAATCGCCAGAGCGTTACAGCAGCTACGGCAGTTACCGCCGCTTCCTCCAAGTCGATCCGCAAACCGGTTTTGCAACGGTCAGTTTGTCCGATGTCTTGTCGGGCCAATTTGCCTTGTCCCTGTTCAAAGACAAATACGTCCTCATCGGTGCCACATCGCCCAGCCTTGGAGACCAATTTCCGGGCGTGCACGCCGGACTTCAAAACGCAGGCACGCCTGGCGTCGTGTTACATGCCAGCTTGCTTTCGGCCTTGCTGCAAGGGCGACTGATCGAACCCTTGCCCCTTTGGCAGCAGCAAACCTTCAGCGCCCTGGCGCTGGCCATGGTGTTGTTGGCACTGCTGGTGCTCAGCCCCATGGCCGAGTTGGCGGTCAGTGTGGCGGTCATGCTGGGTGCGCTTGTGTTCAGTTTTGTCTTGCTCATGCAAAGCCAGCGCTGGTTTGACCCTGGCTTACTCCTCATGGTCATCGTCTTTCTCAAGCCTGCTTGGGCTTGGCGACGCAGCGAGATGGTGGTCCACTTTCTGCGCCAAGGCGTGCGCAGCCTGGGTCAAGACCCGCGCCCAGTCCAGATGCCCAGACCCGTCAAACACTCGCGTTGGTTTCCGCGCAGAGACACCATTCAGCGCTCGGCCCGCTTGCTCCACAGCGCCATTGGCCACACCCGAGTCCAATTGCAGTTTTTCAACAGCTTGGTGGCCGAGATTCCCAGCGCCCTGCTGGTGGCCGACGCTCAGTGTGGCATCACGCTGGTCAACCCCCGCATGCACGAAGGCCTGCCCAGCGGTTTGTTGAAAGTTGGCGAGCCCCTGCTGCCCCTGTTGTATTACTTGGGTTTGTCCAAAACCCTGCAGCTGCAAAAGCTCATTGGCAAAGACCAATATGTCAGCGCCATCGACACCCAAGGCATGCTGCGCCACTACATCTTTCACCTGGCCCAAGTGCAAAGCGACACGGCGCAGCCCTGGTGGATACTGGTGCTCACCGACATCACCGAAATGCGCCAGCTGCAACTGAGCCGGGAAAAAACCCTGCAACTGCTCTCGCACGACATGCGAACCCCCGTGGCCTCCATCATCGCGCTGACCCGGCAAACCCGCCAGCACGACGCCGCACTCAAAGTCGGGCACCACGCCAACACCTTGCTGCAAATGATGGACGACTTCATCTTCTCCATCAAAGCCCAGGCGCCCCAATACGCCCTGGTCGAATCCCTCATGGACAGCCTGGTCGACGAAGCCATCTTTCAGGTCAAAGACCTCGCCCAAGGGCGTCACATGCGCGTGGTGGTGCATTTTGACGACGACCCCCAATTCATCCGCGCAGACCAACGCCTGCTTACCCGCATGTTGGTCAACCTGCTCGTCAATGCCGTGCGCTACGGCCAGGCCCACAGCAACATCGAACTGCGCTTGAGCCACCTGCACAACGCTGGGGTGGGCGAGGGCGGCTGGCTGCACCTGACCCTGCGCAACACGGTAGGACAGCCAGACAACCCCGAGGAGGATGAGACCGTGGCCATGAGCAGCTTTGGTCTGGGGCTTGAATTTGTCAAAACCGTGGTGCGCAAGCACGCGGGCCACATCCAGGTCGATCTGCCGGCCCAACCCGGGGCCATGGCCCAGGTTCATCTGCAATTGCCCTTGGTCGATTTGCGTTGAAGCGCACGCGCGGGCGGCTATAGCATGGGAAAAATCGTCAATTATTAAGATCGTCAAATTTTGCAATTAATTACATTTAAATTGTCGTTTAATCTAATTTAACATCTTTAAGTATACTAATTCGGCACAATCCTGGTACCGCATTTCGAAAAATGCATCCGTTGGTACACCATCACAGGATATTTGCCATGAACGCACTTTGCTACAGAACTGTTTTTTCTAAACGCCACGGCACGCTGGTTGCAGTCGGCGAACACGCCAACAGCCAAGGCAAAGCCAACGGCGCCCACGGCGCTATCAGCCCAGGTGCTGAGCCCTTCGGCTTGGCCCGCAGCATGAGCCGCTTCTTGGGTGTGCTCACCGCCAGCTTTGCTTTGGTCACCTTGGCCTGGGCGCAGCCCGCACTCAATGCCCTGCCCAAGGGCGGCCAAGTGGCGCAAGGCGCGGTGCAGTTCAGCCAGAGCGCCCAACAACTGCAGATCACCCAATCGAGCGACCGCGCTGCCGTCAACTGGCAAAGCTTTGACATTGGCGCAGCCGCCAAAGTGAATGTGGTGCAGCCTTCGGCCCAGGCGGTCTTGCTCAACCGCGTGGGGGGCACCGCCCCCAGCCAAATCTTTGGCCAATTGCAAGCCAACGGCAAAGTGATCTTGGTCAACCCCAACGGCATGGTGTTTGGCCAAGACGGCAGCGTGAGCGCGGCTGCCTTTACTGCCAGCACCCTCAACATCTCGGATGCCGACTTCATGGCGGGCAACGAGCGCTACACCCGCGATGGTGCGACGGGTGCCATCGTCAACCGGGGCCTGATCCAAGCCGCACCGGGCGGCTATGTGGCCCTGCTGGGTGCCAGCGTGAGCAACGAAGGGCAGATCGTGGCCCCGCAAGGCAACGTGTACATGGCCGCAGCCGATGCGGTGACTTTGCCCGTCAGCGCAGTGGCGATGCCCATGGGTTCCAGCGGCCGCATCCGGCTGGAGTTGACCCCGTCCAGCATCAACGCGGCAGTGGCCAACCAAAAGGGCGGCACCATCGTGACCGGTGGCGGACAGGTGTACCTGCAGGCGGCAGCGCTGAACCAGGCCATGGCCAGCGTGCTGCAAAGCGGCAGCATCGACA
>JBIKRC010000169.1:0-5133 GCA_044349375.1 Limnohabitans sp. | reverse complement strand
ACCACTCTGGGTCGACCGCAGAGTGGTTCAGGAAGATGATTTCCTTGCCGGGGTTGCGCTCGTTGTGCTTGTTCACGGCCTCGATCAGGGCGCCCGCAACCGATGAGCCGTTGCCTTGGGTGATGTAGCGCACGCCTTGGTCCATGGCGGCCTTGAGCGCGTTCAAGCTTTCAGCAGGGCTGAGCTTGTTGTCGATGCCGATGACTTCGAACTTGACGCCGGCTGGGTTGGTCTTGCTGAATTTTTCGGCAAAAAACTGGAAGCTCTTGAGCTGGTTGCTGCCCACGGGGGCCATCAGGCCAGACAGGGGATCAATCCATGCAATTTTGACGGTTTCGCCTTTTTGGGCATAAGCGCCCATGGAGCAAGCGGCCAAAGCGGCAGCGGCGATCAAACGGGTGGTGGTTTTCATACATGTACTCCTGCGTTGTAAATCGGAACGTTGTCAGCGTAACCGCTGAAATGACGAATGGGCTCGGGGTTTGCACCTAAGGCATATCACCCACGCGACTTACCCGCGCGACTTGTAACCGCGCGGACTTGATGGGCATCAAATGCCTGGAAGGACGTAGTCGGCCAATTGCTCGCGCAAGCGGGTCTTGAGCATCTTGCCGGTGCCGCCCAAGGGAATGGCCTCGACAAAGACCACATCGTCCGGGATCTGCCACTTGGCGGTTTTGCCTTCATAGAAGGCCAGCAGCACTTCACGCGTGACCTCGGCCCCGGGCTTCTTGACCACGCAAACAATCGGGCGCTCGTCCCACTTGGGGTGGCGCATGCCGATGCAAGCGGCCATGGCCACGGACGGGTGGGCCATGGCGATGTTTTCCACATCGATCGAGCTGATCCATTCACCACCCGACTTGATCACGTCTTTGCTGCGGTCGGTGATTTGCATGAAGCCATCGGTGTCTATGGTGGCCACGTCGCCCGTGGGAAACCAGCCGTCCACCAAGGGGGGGCCGCCTTCTTGTTTGTAATAAGAGGCAATGACCCAGGGGCCTTTAACCAGCAAGTCCCCAGCCGATTTGCCGTCGTGCGGCAGGGTTTTGCCCTCGGCGTCCACGATCTTCATGTCAATGCCGAAGATGCAGCGGCCTTGCTTCATGCGCAGCTTCATTTGCGCTTCGGCAGGCAGGCTCAAATGTTTGTTCTTCAGGGTGCAGACCGTGCCCAGCGGGCTGAGTTCGGTCATGCCCCAAGCGTGCAGCACATCCACGTTGTAGTTCTGACGAAAAGCGTCGATCATGGCAGGCGGGCAAGCCGAGCCGCCAATCACGGTGCGGCCCAGCGTGCTGAACTTCAGGCCTGCGGGTGCCATGTGGCCCAGCAGCATTTGCCACACGGTGGGCACGCCAGCCGCAAAAGTCACGCCCTCGGCCTCGATCAACTCGTAGACCGACTTGCCGTCCAGCGCCGGGCCAGGAAACACCAGTTTCGCGCCCGCCATGGCCGCGCTGTAGGGAATGCCCCAGGCGTTGACGTGGAACATGGGCACCACAGGCAAGATGGAATCCCGTGCCGAAATGCACATCGAGTCGGGCAAAGCAGCTGCATACGCGTGCAGCACCGTGGAGCGGTGGCTGTACAAAGCACCCTTGGGGTTGCCCGTGGTGCCGCTGGTGTAGCACAAGCTGCAGGCGGTGTTTTCGTCGAGCTGCGGCCAGTCGTAGGTGCTGGGCTGCTGCCCCATCCAGGCTTCGTAACTCACAAAATTGGGGATGCCGGTGTCAACAGGCAGCTTGTCTGCGTCGCACAAAGCCACATAGTGGGTGATGGTTTTGCAATGGCTGTGCAGCGCCTGCACCAGGGGCAAAAACGTCATGTCAAAGCACAGCACCTGGTCTTCAGCGTGGTTGGCGATCCAAGCCATCTGCTCCGGATGCAGGCGCGGGTTGAGGGTGTGCAGCACGCGGCCCGAGCCGCTCACGCCAAAGTACAGCTCCAGGTGGCGGTAACCGTTCCAGGCCAGCGTGGCAATGCGGGTGCCCTGAGGCAGCTTTTGCGCATCCAGGGCGTTGGCCACCTGGCGCGAACGGCGGGCCACCTGGGCCCAATCACTGCGGTGGATGTCACCTTCGACCCGACGCGAAACGACCTCGCTGTCGCCATGGTGTTGTTCGGCAAATTCAATCAACGCAGAAATCAAAAGCGATTGCTGTTGCATCAGTCCCAGCATGGGGTGTCTCCTGTCAGTTGGGGTTTTTCAATCGGGTCATTGTGCACCCGAGTTCAACGTCAACCCGACCTAAAACCCGCCAAACCGCGGGTGCTTGTCAAGGGCGTGACAATCACACCCCATGTCATCTCCCCCTTTGGTCTCCCCCGTCAGCCACCCCCACGACTTGCCTGTGCTGGACTGGACGCACCGCCTGACCCAACTAGGCCCCCGTTTTTTCACCCCCCTGCAGCCCACGCCGGTGGCCGCGCCGCGCTGGGCTGCCCGCAACGAAGCCTTGCGCGTCGATTTGGGCTGGCCGAACGCGCTGTTTGACCACGAACACCTGCAAGCCTTCGCGGGCAATGCGCTGATGGTCGGCTCTCAGCCGTTGGCCACGGTCTACAGCGGGCACCAATTTGGCCAATGGGCGGGCCAGCTGGGCGACGGCCGCGCCATTTGGCTGGGCGAGGCCCAATCGGCGCAAGGCCCGCAAGAAATCCAGCTCAAAGGCGCAGGCCGCACGCCCTATTCGCGCGGCGGCGACGGGCGGGCTCTGCTGCGCTCGAGCATCCGCGAGTATTTGTGCAGCGAAGCCATGCACGGTTTGGGCATCCCGACCACTCGGGCGCTGTGCCTGGTGGCTTCACCCGAGCCGGTGCGGCGTGAAACCATGGAAAGCGCAGCCGTCGTGGCCCGTGTGGCCCCCAGCTTTTTGCGTTTCGGGCACTTCGAGCATTTTTCGGCCAAAGGCGATACGGAAAGCCTGCGCGTTTTGGCCGACCATGCCATTGCCCACCACCTGCCCGAATGCCGCGAGCGCGCTGCACTGTGGCAGGGCAATGTTTACGCTGCCTTGCTGGACGAGGTGCAAGAACGCACCGCCAAACTGCTGGCGAAATGGCAAGCGGTGGGCTTTTGCCACGGCGTCATGAACACCGACAACATGAGCCTCTTGGGCCTGACGATCGACTACGGCCCTTTCCAATTTTTGGACGCTTTTGACCCGGGTCACATTTGCAACCACTCGGACCACCAAGGTCGCTACGCCTATGGCCGCCAGCCGAATGTGGCGTACTGGAACCTTTACTGCCTGGCCCAGGCCCTGGCATCTTTGATCGACGACCAAGAGATGACCCTGCGGGTGCTGGAGGGCTACAAAACCCTGTTCCCCCGCTACTTGGGCGATGCCATGCGCACCAAGTTAGGCCTGATCGACGACTTGGCTCCCGAGTCCGAGCGCGAAGCCGACTGGACGCTGGTGGAAGATTTGATGCAACTCATGGCAGCAGAAAAAGTGGACTTCACGGTGTTCTGGCGCCAACTGAGCCAAGCCGTGGTGATGCAATCGACTGCTGCTGCATTGACCGATGCGGGCTGGAGCGCCGTGACCGACTTGGTATTGGACCGCCCTCGCCTGCTGGAATGGCTGGCGCGTTACACCGAGCGAGCAGGCCAAATCAACTTCGCGGCCATGGGCCAGCAAATGCTGCGCAGTAACCCCAAGTTCGTGCTGCGCAACCACTTGGCTGAAATCGCCATCCGTCAAGCCCAGGCGGGTGACTTTTCGGAAATCGACACCTTGTACAACTTGTTAAAGTCACCTTTCGACGAGCATCCGGGCTTTGAAACCTATGCCGACTTGCCGCCCGACTGGGCGGGCCAACTTGAAATCAGCTGTTCATCATGACCAAAATTGAAAAATCTGCTCAAGAGTGGCGCGAGCTGCTGGCCACCAAAGGTTCTGAGCCTGTGGCCTTTGCGGTCACCCGCCAAGCCGCCACCGAGCGCCCCTTCACGGGCAAGTACGAAGGACACTGGTCCAAAGGCACTTACAGCTGCATCTGCTGCGACGCGCCCTTGTTCAGCTCCGACACCAAATTCGACGCCGGTTGCGGCTGGCCCAGCTTTTCGCAAGCGGCTAGCGACAACGCCATCGAAGAGCGTGTAGACGTCAGCCACGGCATGCGCCGGGTCGAAACCGTGTGCGCTCAATGCGGCGCGCACCTGGGCCATGTGTTCGAGGACGGCCCCGCCCCCACGGGCTTGCGCTACTGCATGAACTCCGCTTCGTTAGACTTCGAGCCTTCTTGACCCCACCCGGTTGCGCCTTTGTCGCAGCCAACGCAAGCATTTCATGAAACTCATCCTCGACTTTTTCCCCATCCTGCTGTTCTTTGGCGCGTACAAGATGGCCGACATCTACACCGCCACCGCGGTGCTGATGGGTGCGACCGTGCTGCAAACGGCCATCATCTACAAGATGGACGGCAAGCTGCAGACCATGCACAAGATCACGCTGGTGCTGGTGCTGGGCTTTGGTGCCTTGACGCTGGGCTTGCACGACGAGCGCTTCATCAAGTGGAAACCCACCTTGCTGTACTCGGGCCTGGCCATTGCCCTGGCCGTGGCGCATTGGTTGCTGAAGAAAAACTTTTTGCACATGCTGCTGGGCACGCAATTGCAACTGCCCCACGCCGTGTGGAACCGCCTGAACCTGTCGTGGATGCTGTACTGCCTGTTCATGGCCGCTATCAACGCCTATGTGGCCCACTATTTCAGCACCGAAGACTGGGTGAACTTCAAGCTCTGGGGTTATGCCTTCCCCTTGGTTTTCATCTTGGGTCAGGGCCTGTACATCTCGCGCTATTTGCCCAAAGACGAGGACAAGCAGCCATGATCCACGCCACTTTGCCCCTGAGCGAACAAATCCACATCCGTCTGAGCGAACGCTTGCAACCCACCGAGCTGCGCGTGATCGACGAAAGCGCCCAACACGCGGGCCACATGGGGGCCAACGACAGCGGCGTTGGCACCCACATGCGGGTGTGCATTGCCTCCCCCTTGTTTGTAGGCATCAGCCGCGTGCAACGTCACCGCCTTGTGTATGATGCGCTGCAAGATTTCATTGACCAGGGTTTGCACGCTCTGGCCATCGAGCTGATCTGAACCCGGGCCGTCACCCTTTGGTGACA
>JBIKRC010000168.1:0-5139 GCA_044349375.1 Limnohabitans sp. | reverse complement strand
CGCACCGGGGCGTTCATGATGCCGTCCCAGGTTTTTTGCACATGCATGCGCGAAAACGCCGAGTACAGCGCCTCAAAGGTGGCCGCGTTCATGGCGCTCATGCAGATGCTGCCGCTGGCCAAAAACAAAATGTAAGGCACCTTTTCGCCGCCCATCTCGACCTGCCCGATGAGCGCACCCATGCCATAGCCAAACGCCACCAGCCACATGAGCGGCTCGGCGATGTTGCCCACCAGGCTGGGAATGGCCAGCTTTTCCCAGACCAGCCAGTTGCGCTGGAACACAGGCCACCAGCGCATGGACAGGCGGGGTGCTGCCCAGATGTTGTTTTGGATTTGACTCATGATCAGCCCTCTTCCCGAATCTGGCGTCCGGTCAATTTCAAAAACAGGTCTTCCAAATTAGAAGGGCGGTGCAAGGTGCGCAGCGTGGGCCAGGCCTCCAGTGCATGCATCAAGGCACGGCTGTCTTGGGTGTAGAAGAAAACCGTCTCACCGCTGACCTCCACCCGACCGGCCAACGCCTTCAAATTGGCCTCTTGCGCCAGCGGCACAGCGCCTTGCCCAAACACTTCCACCACCTCGGGCTCCAGGTGCTCGGCAATCAGGTCGCGCGGCTTACCCTCGGCGATCTTGCGGCCCTGGTCCAGCACCAACAGGCGTCCGCACAGGCGCTCGGCCTCGTCCATGAAATGGGTGGTGAGCAAGATGGACTTGCCTTCTTGCAGCAGCAGCTGCAACCGCTCCCACATCAGGTGGCGCGCCTGCGGATCGAGGCCCGTGGTGGGCTCGTCCAGCATCAAGAGCTGCGGGTGGTTGATGAGGGCGCGCGACAAACTCAAGCGCCGCTTCATGCCGCCCGACAACTCGCCCGGCTTGGCTTTGGCTTTGTGGCTGAGGGCGCCAAACTCCAGCAGCTGCGGAATGCGCTCGCGGATCACGGCGTCGGGTATACCGAAGTACCGGCCAAACACGAGCAGGTTTTCTTCTGCCGTGAAGTCCGGGTCCAGCGTGTCGGATTGCGCCACAACGCCCAGGCGGGCTTTGATGGCAAGGGCATCACCCGGCATTTGCAGACCATCGAAGTAGCGGATCTCACCGCTGCTCGGCTCAGACAAGCCCAAGCACATGCGCAGCGTGGTGGTTTTGCCCGCACCGTTGGGGCCGATGACGCCCAGGCATTCGCCGGGTTCGATGTGGAAAGACAGGTCGTTGACCACCGTGGCGTCGCCGTAGCGTTTGACCAAGTGTTCGACCGATAGCAAGGGGGTGTTCATGCCCGAATTGTGCCCGTGACCGCATGCCTGAGCAGGTTTGCGGGTGACCGATAAAATCAGGGCCTTCTCCTGCACCGCGCTTGCGGCCCCTTCATGTCAAGTTCCCCCTCTTTTTCGGATCGCCTGGCCGTCCTGCCGCAGTACCTGATGCCCAAACAAGCCCTGACCGCCTTTGCCGGCTGGGTCGCAGGCAGCCAATGGGGCGGCGTGACCACGGGCATCATCAACTGGTTTGTCCAGCGCTACAACGTGAACATGGCGGAGGCCGCCAACCCCGACACGGGCAGCTACAACAGCTTCAACGAATTCTTCACGCGCCCGCTCAAAGCCAGCGCTCGCCCATTGGCCACTGCGGCGTATGTCAGCCCGGTAGATGGGGCCATCAGCCAGTGCGGCCCGATTGAAGGCGACCAGGTGTTTCAGGCCAAAGGCCACAGCTACAGCACCCGCGCTTTGGTAGGTGGCGATGCAGCGCTGGCGGCGCAATTTCAAGACGGCGAATTTGCCACGCTCTACCTCAGCCCCCGCGACTACCACCGCATCCACATGCCTTGCGCCGGGCGCCTGACGCGCATGGTTTACGTGCCGGGCGACCTGTTCTCGGTCAACCCCACCACCGCACGGGGCGTGCCCGGCCTGTTTGCCCGCAACGAGCGGGTGGTGTGCGTGTTTGAGGGCGAGCGCGGCCCCTTTGTGATGGTGCTGGTGGGGGCCACCATTGTGGGCAGCATGGCCACCGTGTGGCACGGCGTGGTCAACCTGCCGCGCCCGGGCACGGTACGCGAATGGACCTACGAGACGGGCAGCATCACCTTGGCGCAGGGCGAAGAAATGGGGCGCTTTTTGCTTGGCTCCACGGTGGTCATGCTGTTTCCAAAAGGCGCGATGCAGTTCAACCCCGACTGGACACCGACCCGCACCATCGTGATGGGCGAGGCCATGGGCACAAGCGTCTAAAACGCGGGCGCATCAAGCCTTGGTCTGCTCAGGCCTTGGCTTCTTTTTGCTGGCGCGCCAACACATAGCGGCGCATGGCCACCGCCGGTGCATCGGCAGCGACTGAGAATTCGTACAAATCTTCGGCGGGCGTGCTGGCCAGGGCAAGCTCCTGCAGGGCCAAGCCGTCCACATCTTCCTGAAAAGCCACAAACAGTTGATCGTGCATGAAGCGGGTGGTGCCTGGATCATCCAGCGCAAAGTCTCGCCCGTGCACGATGAAGTAATGCGTGCGGGTGGCGGTCTCGGGCGTGGGCATGTGCGCGGTGCGGATGCGAAACTGCTGCCGCTCCGTCTCGGGCAGATGGCAGTCGTAAAACAGCACCGACACCTCGTGCAGGCCCATGCTGCGAAACTCGGAGCGCACGATGCGGGCCGCCTGGCCCTGACCCGTCAGGCCGGTGGGCACGCCCCACACCGGCGGCAGCGTAGTCGGCACCACATTGCGCAGCAAGGCAAATTGGCCTTCACCGATTTCCAACTCAAAAGCGGCCTTGGCATAGTCTGGCGTGCCAAAGCTTTTGGCATGCAAAAAGCTCAAATGCGTCAAATCGAGCAGGTTTTCGTGCAATCGCACGTAGTTGGCCTGCAAACTCAGATAGCCCTGCGAGCGCTCCCAGTGGGCGTCTGACATCCATTCTTGCGCGGGAAGTTTGGACGCATCGGCCTGCTCGGCCTCACCCATCCAGATCCAGACCACCGCGCCGCGCTCAATGGTGCGGTAGGCCCGGATGCCCATGTTGGTGGGGCAGCTTGACTGAGAGGGCACCTCGATGCAGTCGCCCTCGGTGTTGAAGCGCAGACCGTGGTAGCCGCAGACGATGGTGTCTTGATCCAGTGTGCCCGCCGACAGCGGCATGGATCGGTGCGGGCAGCGGTCTTCGAGCGCCACCACGCGGCCGTCGCTGGCGCGGTAAAACACCAATCGGCGGCCCAGCAGCGTGCGGGCCAGCAGTTGGCCCTTGATCTCTTCGCCAAAGGCGGCCACGTACCAGTCGTTCATGACAAAAGGCGTGTCACGGTCGGCCAGGCGCTGTGAGGCGTTTTGTGCGGCGGTGATGACGCTGATGGGGGGGCGTGTCATGGGGTCTGTCTCCTGGTGGCGGCCTGGCTCATCCGCTGCGAACGGCCTGCACGCCGAAGTTTAGGGCGCTGCATTTGGCCAGGGCTGTCCCGAGAGCGCCTGCTGCCGTGGCAACATCCGGGGATGCCGACTTCATTTGCCCACCCATTACAAGCGCCCTCGCTCAGCGCCAGACCGCCCGCCCAGGCCATGGTGCTGGCCGCCGGACGCGGTGAACGCATGCGCCCCTTGACTGACCAGACTCCCAAACCCTTGCTGCGCGTGCGCGGCCAGCCGCTCATGCACTGGCCCATGCAGGCCTTGGCCCGGGGCGGCTTTGTGCAACAGCTGGTCAACACCGCTTGGCTGGGCGAGCAGTTTCCGGCGAATTTGGGTGAGCACATTCAATGGCCCGGCGTGCCAGAAGTTCAGATCCGCTATTCGCATGAAGGGCAGGACTTTGGCCGGGCACTGGAGACCGCTGGCGGCATCGTGCGGGCTTTGCCCCAGCTCGATGAGGTGTTCTGGGTGTTGGCGGGCGACGTGTTTGCCCCCGATTTGGTGTTCACGCAACAGGCCGTCGCACGTTTTAGCGCCAGCACTGCGCTGGCCCACCTGTGGCTGGTGCCCAACCCTGCGCACAACCCGGGCGGCGACTTTGGCCTGTCGGCCGAGGGCCAGGTGCTCAACCGGCCCAAAGGCAGCCCCGGCTGTGCTTACACATTCAGCACCGTCGCGCTGTACAAAAAAGCCTTTTTTGCTGACTGCGGCCTGCCCCCCGGCAACCCCGAGGGCGTGGCGCTGGCGCTGGCCCCCCTGCTGCGCGCGGCGATGGATCGGGGCCAAGTGTCGGGCGAGGTGTTTGCAGGCGACTGGACCGATGTGGGCACGCCAGAGCGGCTGGCGCAACTCAATGGCGGCATCTCCTGATCAGGCACCCGAGTGACTTCACGGGCGCGCGCACTGAAAGGGGAACGAACATAATGGCATCTTCTTATGGGACTGTTCTCCAAATGACCGACACCACCCTGCTCTACGCCCAACGCCGTGCCCGCCTCGCTGCCCAATTGGGCGCAGGCGGAATCGCCATCATCCCCACCGCGCCCGAGCGCCCGCGTAACCGCGACAGCGATTACCTTTACCGGCACGACAGTTACTTTTATTACCTGACCGGTTTCGCCGAGCCGCATGCCACGCTGGTGATCACGGCCGAGGGCGACTGCACCTTGTTTTGCCAACCCAAAGACCTGGAGCGCGAGATTTGGGACGGCATCCGTTTGGGGCCTGAATCCGCACCTGCTGCCTTGGGGGTTAGCCGGGCTTTGCCCATCAGCGAGTTGGCCGCGCACATGCCCAAGTTGCTGGAAAACCGCAGCACCGTTTGGTACCCGTTTGCCATCCACACCGGGCTCGAAAGCCTGGTGAACGGCTGGCTGCAGTCGGTGCGTGCGCGGGTGCGCTATGGCGCCTTGTGCCCAGAGCAGCAGCGCGACCTGTGCAGCTTGCTGGACGAGATGCGTTTGGTCAAAGATGCGCACGAACAAGACACCATGCGCCGCGCCAGCGCCATCAGCGCCCGCGCCCACATCCGGGCCATGCAGCGTTGCGCCAACATGCTGCGTGCGGGCCAAGAAGTGCGCGAATACCACCTCGACGCTGAGCTGCTGCACGAATTTCGTCAGCACGGCTCGCAGTACCCGGCTTACGGCTCCATCGTGGCGGGCGGGGAGAATGCTTGCGTGCTGCATTACCGCGCCGACACCGCCTTGATCCAGAGCGGTGACCTGGTACTGATCGACGCGGG
>JBIKRC010000399.1:0-5144 GCA_044349375.1 Limnohabitans sp. | reverse complement strand
CGCTGCTGACACGGACGCATGGCTTCAGCGTGGCCGACGCCGGATCCATACTGGGAGCCTGCATGTTGATCGCCGGCGTCGGCGGTGGATGGCTCGGCGGTGTGCTCTGCGACCGCGCACACGAACGCTCACCACTTACTGGGCGCATCGACACGGTCGTGCGGGCCGCGATCGCCATGCTGCTGTCGGCCTGTCTTCTGCTGCTGCCCGGTGGTTGGGCAGCCGTCGCAGCCTTTGCCTGTTGGCAGGTGGCCGCCAACGCGGCCTATGTCGGCTGTGCTTCGACCTTGCAGGACCAGGTCAGCGGGCGCACCCGTGGCATTGCATCGGCCTTGGCCTTGTGCATGTCGATCGGATGCGGCCTGGGCCTGGGTCCAACCTCGGTGGCAGCACTCAACCAGCAAATCGGTGGTGGCGGCGACGCGTTGTCCACCAGCCTGCTCATCGTGTTGCTCGTCGCTGGGGCGGCCACTTTGACTTGCTCCTGGTTGCTGCGGCGTCGTCTGGCCAGGAGAGGTTTGTCATCGGCCGATGCTTGATGAAAACGTCTGAGGTAGGAATGTCATGATGATTTGGAGTGCACAGCAATGATGCTTGAATGCGATGTGTTGGTGGCAGGGTCGGGCGCAGCGGGCCTGGCGGCTGCCGTGACTGCGGCCCACCAGGGGTTGAGCGTGGTGGTGGTGGAGAAGGCGCCCGTGTTCGGTGGAACCTCATGCTTCTCTGCAGGTCTGGTCTGGATTCCCGGCAACCGCCAGGCGCGCGCTGCCGGCATCGAAGACGACCCGGCGCTCGCACTGCAGTACCTGCGCGGTGAGGGCGGTGCCTACACCGACGAAGCCAAGGCCGAGGCCTATGTCCGCCAGGCGGCTGACATCTTTGCGTGGTTCGAAGACCACACACACGTCAGCTACCACCTGTCGCCACTGTGGCCCGACTACCACCAAGGCGTGGCAGGCGCATCGCGGGGGGGCCGCTCGCTGGGGGCCAACCCGTTTGACGCGCGGCGCCTGGGTCCGCGCATGCGCGACCTGCGCCCACCGCTGTCCAGCACCACAATATTCGGCGGCATGATGGTTGGCCGTGAGGATCTGATTCACTACTACGGCATGTCCAAGTCCTGGCAAAGTCGTGGCGTGGTGGGCCGAAGGTTCTTGCGCTACGTGATGGACCGCTTGGGTGGGCATGGGCGCAGCACGCGGTTGTCCAATGGCAACGCCTTGGTGGCCATGCTCGCGCTCAGTGCTTTTGAGCGTGATGTCGATCTCCGGCTGAACACGCCGGTGCAGCAATTGCTGGTCGAGGACGGCCGAGTCGCGGGCGCCCTGGTGCAGACGCCCGAAGGGCCATGCGAGATTCGAGCGCGTGCTGGCGTCGTGCTCGCCTGCGGCGGCTTTCCAGCCAGCCCTGAACTGCGCGCGCGCTACTACACCCATGTCACGGCGGGTAAGAACCACCGTACCGCTGCGCCGTCTGGCAACACGGGCGACGCATTGCACTTGGCCGGTCAGGCCGGCGTTGCAATCAAGGATACGCAGCATCACTCTGCGGCCTGGACACCGATGTCACTGGTGCCGCAACAGGATGGCACCGATGTGCCTTTCCCTCACTACAACGACCGAGGCAAGGCGGGCTACATCGCGGTGGACCGGCGCGGACGGCGCTTCATCAGCGAGTCCCTGTCTTACCACGACTTCGTTCCGGCCATGATCAACGCCTGCCGAGACGACGCCGAGGTGTGCAGTTGGATCGTCTGTGACAGCCGCGCCATCCGGCAGTACGGGCTCGGACGGGTGCCGCCCTGGCCCTTGCCCATCGGGTCTTTCATTGGCAGCGGCTACCTCAAGCGCGGGCAGACGCTGGATGAGCTGGCGCAGGCCTGTGGCATCGATGCCACCGGCCTTCGTCAGACCGTGGCACGGCTGAATGCGGGTGCGGAACGCGGCATCGACGAAGAGTTCAACAAAGGAGCCGACGTCTATGAACGCTTCAATGGCAGCCGCGGCCATGCGCCCAACCCGTGCGTGGCACCCATTGAGCAGGGGCCCTTCTACGCCGTGAAGGTGGTACCTGGCGACATTGGCAGTTTCGTGGGTCTTCGGACCGACGAGCACGCCCGGGCGCTGGACGTGCAGGGTCAGCCCATCGAGGGCCTGTACGTGGCGGGCAACGACGCGGCCAGCTTCATGGGCGGCACCTATCCCGGTGCTGGCATCACCCTGGGCCCGGCAATGATCTTCGGCCACATCGCCGCCCGCCACGCAGCGCAGCGCCTGCACGCCGCCTGAGCACCTCGGAGACCACGCTCATGCTCATCGTCCATGGCAACGCCCACCGCTTGCACGACCCCAGCCCGGCCATGGCACGCGCAGGTCATCCGCCGAACTTCGACTTGGCGGATCGAGTCGATGTGGTGCTGGATGCCTTGCGCGCCCCAGGGGCACAACAGCTGTGGCTGGCCGGCGACGCCGGACTGGCACCCATCGCAAGGGTGCACCGAGCCGACTACCTGAACTTCCTGCAAACAGCCTGGGAACGCTGGCCGAACGACCGTGGTGCGGAACTGGCGTTGCCGCAGTTCTGGCCGGTGCAGGGCAGTCCTGCCGGCGGCATGCCGGCGCGTTGCCCAGACTCTGTCGTGGCCCAACTCGGTTGGTTTGCCGGTGATGGCATCGCGCCCTTGATGGCGGGCACGTGGGCAGCAGCCTATGAGTCCGCTCAGGTGGCGTTGTCGGCGCAACGCGCAATGGCCGAAGGTGCCCGGTCGGCGCTCGCCCTGTGCCGCCCACCCGGCCACCACGCAGGCACGGCACGCCTGGCCGGGTATTGCTACTTGAACAATGCGGCGATTGCCGCGCAGGCCTTCATCGACGGCGGTATGCGGCGCGTGGCGGTACTGGACGTGGACTACCACCACGGCAACGGCACCCAGGAAATCTTCTACGAACGTGCCGATGTGCTCGTGTGTTCCGTGCACGCCGACCCGGCCGAAGACTATCCCTACTTCGTCGGTCGTGCTGACGAAATGGGCACCGCCGCTGGCGAGGGCTTCAACCTCAACTGCCCGCTGCCCACTGGCAGCGACTGGGCAACCTGGCGTGAGGCGCTGGAGACCTGCTGCCAACGCATCGTTGACTACGCGCCTCAGGCACTGGTGGTCTCACTGGGCGTGGACACGCACCGTGACGACCCGTCCGGCAGCTTCAAGCTCGACAGCAGCCACTTCGTCCCCTTGGGCCGTCGCCTGGCTGAACTGGGGCTGCCGACGCTGTTCGTCCTGGAAGGCGGCTATGCGGTCGAGGTGCTGGGTGTCAACGTCGCGAATGTGCTGGCAGGTTTCGAGGGGAAAGAATCATGATTCGCGACATCGAGGACAGCGCGGCGGAGTTCATGGCCATCCGCCGCGACCTGCACGCACATCCTGAGCTGAGCTTTGCCGAAGAGCGCACGGCCTCCCGTGTGGCCGAGTTGCTAGAGGGCTGGGGTATTCCAGTGGTGCGTGGCTTCGGGCGCACCGGTGTTGTGGGCATTCTGCAGCGGGGCCAGGGCAAGCGCGCCATCGGTCTGCGCGCCGACATGGATGCGCTGCCTGTGGAAGAGCACAACCGCTTCGCCCATGCCAGCCAACACCCGGGCCGAATGCATGCCTGCGGCCACGACGGCCACACGGCGATGCTGCTGGCTGCGGCGCGGCACCTGGCCTTGCATGCCGAGTTCGACGGCACCATCGTGCTGATCTTCCAGCCTGCCGAGGAGGGCGGCACCGGCGCCCTGGCGATGATGGCCGACGGCCTGTTCGAGCGCTTTCCAGTGGATGCCGTCTTCGCCGCACACAACTGGCCGGGCCTGCCTGTGGGGAGTTTCGCGGTCAGCCCCGGGCCGATGATGGCGTCATGCAACGAGTTCACCATTGTTGTGCATGGCAAAGGTGCGCACGCAGCGATGCCGGATCAAAGCATCGACGCCATCCAGGTGGCTTTCCAGATCGGCACTGCGCTGCAGACCATCGTGTCACGGAATGTCAAACCATCCGAGTCGGTGGTGCTGTCGATCACCCAGGTACATGCCGGAGACGCGCTGAACGTGCTGCCCGACAGCTGCCAGTTGCGCGGGACGGTGCGATGCTTCTCCGTGCAGGCGCGCGACTTCGTCGAGGCGCGGATGCGACAGTTGGTGCAAAACATCGGTGCCGCCCACGGCGCGCGCTGCGACATGGAATTCAAGTGCAACTGCCCACCCACCACCAACCATCCGGCCGAGACCGCCTTCCTGCAGGGCGTGCTGCGTGAACTCGTTGGGCCGGCAAACGTTCACACGTTCGAGCCGACCATGAGTGCAGAGGACTTCAGCTTCATGTTGGAGGCCAAGGCCGGTTGTTACTTCATGATCGGCAACGGCGATGGCGACCACCGCCATGCAGGGCATGGCCTGGGGCCTTGCATGCTGCACAACCCGAGTTTCGACTTCAATGATGCCCTGATCCCGATCGGCGCATCCGCGTGGGTGCGGCTGGCCCAGGCCTGGCTCGCACAGGAGAGAATGTGAATATGATGCAACGGGTTAACATCCAGCCACACCAACCGTTGGTTTCTGACCCTCTGACCCAAGAATATGCATGAGCGACTCCGAGCCTGAAATTCTTAACCTGCCTGCCAAACCCGGGGCAATGGTACGAGCCGTGCGCGAACAGCGCGGCTGGACACTGGCGGAAGTGAGCGATCGTACGGGCTTGTCGGTTTCCACCCTCTCGAAGGTGGAAAACGACAAGATGTCGCTCACCTATGACAAGCTGTCGCGTATCAGCAAAGGCCTGGGAATCGACATCGGGCAGCTCTTCGCCGCGGGCACGGCACCCAGCGAAACAGTGCCTGCGCGGGCGCTTGCCTTTTCAGGGCGGCGCAGCTTGTCCCGCAGCGGTGAGGGCAGTGTCATCGATACACCCAATTACGGACATGTGTACTCGGCTACCGAGCTGCTGAACAAGCAGATGGTGCCCATCTTCGGCCAACCCAAGGCGCGCACGCTGGCGGAGTTCGGTGAACTCCTGCGCCACAGTGGCGAGGAGTTCTCGGTGGTGCTGGAAGGTGCAGTGATGTTCCACACCGAGCTCTATGCTCCGGTGCTGCTGCAGGCCGGCGACTCGG
>JBIKRC010000167.1:0-5158 GCA_044349375.1 Limnohabitans sp. | reverse complement strand
AGAAATTGGCAAAAAACCCCTGAGACTGCATGCTGCCGGCTATGCACAAGAATTGCTGGGGGCCTGCGAAAAGCAGTTTTTCCACTGGTACAATCGCCCTCTTCGGAGCGGTGGATGAGTGGTTTAAGTCGCACGCCTGGAAAGCGTGTGTGGGTTAATAGCCCACCGCGGGTTCGAATCCCGCCTGCTCCGCCAGAAACCCAGTAAAAACGCGCCTTTTGGCGCGTTTTTGCTTTGTCTAGGCCCCCATTCTTAACGCGCTCGGCAATTCTGCCCCTTCACAGTCATTGGATCAAACTAGGCGTCCAGCTATTTGATGGTTTAAGATTTTTGAGAGGGGTCGCGATGGTCGGATCATTTGAACTTGGCTTTTTGAGCCCCCATGATCCCCATGAGGCCTGAGCAGTCGCGGTCACCAAGAGCCGGTTTTATCGGTGATGATGTTTGTAGTTGCCCCAGAATTGGAGTCATCCATGACATTCACAGCCCGCTCGGTCCTGTTGTTATTTGCATGTCTTGCGGGTTGCCAAACCATTCCTTTTGACGTGGGGTTTTTCCAGCCGCCGATCACTGTCTCAAGCGCACCCGCGAGGCCAATTACCCAATACAGCCTCTACAACAACACCACTTTGGTCAAGTTAGGGGAAATGAAGGCGCAGGTTCCATCGTTTGATGGCAAGGGCCTGCTCTTGGCGAGTTGGACGCCTCATCCCAAAGGTGCCACAGGCCGCCCAACATTTGTGGTGGTGCATGGTGGTCATGGACTGGTGCCCACCAACTTCGCCAGTGCGCTTTGGTTCCGCGACACATTCCATGCAAATGTTCTGGTGCTCGACAGTTACTGGAGCCGTGGTCAAAATGAAAATTGGGCTACCAGAACGCGTTTTGGCGCCAACATGCGTGCCCTTGACGTCATTGCAGCAGGCCAGTGGCTGCGCGACGTGAACAAAGTGGACACGGCGCAAATGTTTGTCATGGGCGACAGCCAAGGGGGCTGGACCGTTCTCAGGGCCTTTACAGATGACCCGTTCCTCAGTGGCCACATGAAGGGCTTGTACCGCGGGGGCATCGCAGCTTATCCAGGCTGCTTTTCGCATGGCACACCGACAGCCCCTACTCTGTCCCCCTACACAGCCCCTGTGATCGTTTTCACGGGGGGCAAGGACACGGCGACACCGATCTCAGAGTGTCCGAAACGGGTATTGGCGTCAGCGGCCCAATGGCATCATTACCCCGACCAGACGCATGGCTGGGACGCGGCGAACAGAGGGGCGGCCGGTACCCCCGTCGATGGCGAGTGTGGCAAAGCCATGAATGTGTACAACCCATTTGCGGTTTGTCGCAGCCATGCAGCCACCGATGACATGCGACGCCACATCCGATCGTTCGTTGAAAATTTGATCGCAAAGCCCACCAGCTGAGTTCGGCCGCAGTCCCCAGACCGCAAGCCCTGCCCTTGCCTGTGCGCCGCCAGAACAAAAAATGCCTGCACATGTGCAGGCATTTTTGGTGTGTGCATGGCGTCAACCGGCGTGACCGAATTGCGCCTGCCGGCCCCGAATCCCTCGGGGCCAAGCGGTCAACGAACCACAGCGATCTGTGAACGCTCGCCACCTTTGTAGGTGAACAATGTCAAAGCGCCGTTTTTGATGTCGCCTTTTTCATCAAAAGCGATGTTGCCGGTCACGCCTTTGTAATTGATGCTCTTCAAAGCAGGCAGGTACTTGGCGGGGTCAGCAGAGCCTGCGTTGACCATGGCAGTTGCCATGACCTTGACAGCGTCATAAACGTAAGGGGCATACACCTGCACGTCGGCGTTGTACTTGGCCTTGAAGTCTGCACGGAACTTGTCCATGCCGACTTTCTGCTCGCCTTCAACGCCACCAGCTTCAGCGCAGATCACGCCTTCGTCTTTCATGGCGTCACCGGCCAACTTGGCCAATTCGGCTGTGCAGATGCCGTCACCACCCATGAACTTGGCATTGATGCCCAAGGACTTCATCTGGCGCAACATCGGGCCAGCCACAGCGTCCATACCGCCAAAGAACACGATATCGGGCTTCTTGGCCTTCAGGGTGGTCAAGATGGCGTTGAAGTCAGAGGCTTTGTCGGTGGTGAACTCGTGGCCCACAACAGAGCCACCGGCCGCAGCCACAGCTTTCTTGAACTCTTCAGCCACGCCCTGGCCGTAGGCAGTGCGGTCGTCGATCACGGCGATGCTCTTGCCTTTGAGGGTCTCCACAGCGTATTTGCCGAGTGTGCCGCCCAAGTGCACGTCGTCAGCCACCACGCGGAAAGCGCCCGCGTAACCTTGACGGGTGTACTTGGGGTTGGTGGCCGAAGGAGAGATTTGGGGGATGCCTGCGCCGTTGTACAGCTGCGAAGCGGGAATCGTGGTGCCCGAGTTCAGGTGACCGATCACGCCATTGACTTTGGCGTCGACCAATTTTTGCGCAGCGGCTGTGCCCTGCTTGGGGTCGGCTGCGTCGTCTTCAGCCAACAACTCGAATTTGGCAGTTTTGTCGCCAATCTTCAGGCCCGCAGCGTTCAGCTCTTCGATGGCCATGCGGGCACCATTTTCGTTGTCCTTGCCCAAGTGGGCGATGGCACCGCTGACAGGACCCACGTGGCCGATTTTGACGACCAGTTCGGTCGATACAACTTCTTTTTTGCCGCAAGCGGCCAAAACCACTGCCGCAACGGCAACAGACACCAAGGTCAAAGAACGTGAACCAGTAAATTTCATAGAAACTCCGAAAATAAATTTGCTTCAATCAAGCAAGACTTAAAGATACTGCAAAAACGCCCTTTTGTGACTCCGGGAAAACCAAAAGCTTTTACCAGAAACATCAGGGCTCAACATCTTGGAAGGTCCGCGCGCGCTTGTCCCAAACACTTTTTAAGGTTCTTTGTACCAAATCCGCCGTCAAACGCTCAATTTCTGGGCGGAGATTTTCAAGCAGATCCGATGACAAGGCCATCAAGGCCTGTTTCTCGGCGACCCGCGAATCCAGCGCCACATGCACTGCCTGCGGTACTTGGGCCAACGCCATGTCCCGAGTCAAAGTCGGAATTTGATCAGGAGAGACTGGTGGGCTCGAAGAAGGTGTTTCAGCTTGTGTCATGTGTCGGCCACCTTGGACAAATCGTGTTGTAAAAGTTCGTAACCGAGGCTTTTGTAATGCTTCCAACGCAACCGGGCTTGGTCGCGACCGTGCTCGTCGTTGGAAACAATCTCAATGAAGCGGGCAAAGCGATCGAAGCCCAAGGGCACCTCATCGCCCAAGTTCATCAACACCTCGTCGATGCCCCAGGCGTGTGGATCCGGCCCTAGAGCCACTGGCGAAGCCCGCTGCACATCTGGGGCGTCTTGGGCGGTGCAATGCGCCAGAAATGACACATCCTGAAAGCGCCACAGCTCGGCATCGAGTTGCTTGAGCGTGGCGGTGGCACCCACCACCGCGATGCGCAAATTTTGAGCACGCGCCTTGCGCAGCAAGCGGCAAGTGTGCAGCAGTCGTTCGCCAGTATTGAAGTGAAATTCAATGCGGGTCATGTGTACCAATGGCTTGGTGCTGTCTGAAAGCTCAAGCCTTGCCCACAGTGCGTGTCTTGGCTTTGCCCTTCACGCCCGACTTGACCGCCGCTTTGGATTTACCATGGGATTTAGCCGCTGGCGTCGCTTGCGCGGCGGTCAGCAGGTACTGCAAAAGCAAGCCGACAGGGCGACCTGTGGCCCCCTTGGCCGCACCGCTGCGCCAAGCGGTGCCCGCGATGTCCAGGTGTGCCCAGGCAAAGCTCTTGGTAAAACGCTGCAAAAACTTGGCCGCCGTGACCGAGCCCGCCGCCCGGCCGGCCACGTTGGCCACATCGGCAAAGCGCGATTTCAGACCCTCGGCGTAGTCTTCATCCAAAGGCATGCGCCAGCAGGTGTCACCCGAGGACTCGCCCGCGTGCTGAAGCTGCAGAGCCAGCGCGTCATCACTTGAAAACAGGCCCGTTCGCACCGCGCCGAGCGCGATCACGCAGGCACCCGTCAGGGTGGCGATGTCGATCACGGCTTGTGGCTTGAAGCGCTCGGCATAGGTCAGCGCATCACACAGCACCAGACGGCCCTCGGCATCGGTGTTCAAAATTTCAATGGTCTGCCCGCTCATGCTGGTCACCACATCACCCGGCTTCACGGCCAGGCCATCGGGCATGTTTTCGGTGGCTGGGATCAAGCCAACCACATTGATGTGGGGCTTGAGCTCAGACAGCGCCTTGAACACGCCCAGCACACTGGCCGCGCCGCCCATGTCGTATTTCATCTCGTCCATCTCGGCCGCAGGCTTGATGGAAATACCGCCCGTGTCAAAGGTGATGCCCTTGCCCACCAGCACCACCGGGGCCTGAGAGGCCGCCGCGCCGTTGTAGCGCATGACAATGAAGCGCAAAGGCTCGGCTGCGCCCTGGGCTACGGCCATGAACGCGCCCATGCCCAGCTTGGCCACTTCTTTGGGGCCCAGCACCTCGCACTTGAAAGCGCGGCCCGAGGCAATGCTTTTGGCCGTTTCGGCCAAATGTGTGGGCGTGGCATGGTTGGCCGGGCGATTGGCCCATTCCTTGGCCAACTCGACCCCGGCCACCAGGGCCTGGGCCTGCACCACCGACTGGCGCAGTTCAACCCTGTCGTGCGTGGCGCTGACCAGCACCTGTTTGAGCGTGCGGGCCTTGGGCTTGCTCAAGGTGGTGGTGTAGCTGTAGCTGGCATCGGCCAGAGTGCTGAGCGCCATTTGCAGGCCCTGGGCAGACGCCTCACCCACCACGTGCAATCCCAAACGTTTGATCTTGCCCGCCTTGAGTAAGCCCCAAGCCGCCTGCATGGCGCTGCGAATTTGCCCGGGCTGTTGGTCTGCGCTGCAGGCCACCACCACGTGCCGGGCGGCCATGCCAGGCTGGCTGTACAAACTCAGTACGGCACCGGCCTTGAGTTCAAAATCACCGTGGGCAATGGCCTGGGCCACCAAGCGTGAGACCGGCTCCACCGCCTGGGTATCGGGCTGGACCTGGCTGGGCCAAAGCACCACCAGAGCGTCCACCGAAGCGGTCATGGCATGAGACAGAGAGAGCTTTTGAAATTCGAAGTTCATAATTCGGGTTTTCCTGTTTCGCCAAT
>JBIKRC010000166.1:0-5201 GCA_044349375.1 Limnohabitans sp. | reverse complement strand
TTGACCTGTTGATCGAATCGCCTCTGACCGATCCAGCCGATATTGCCAAAGCGCACACCCGTTTTTTGAGCCAAATCCATAACCGTTTGGGCGAACAAAAAGTGGACGTGCTGATCTGTTGCATGGAAGGTTGAACCTTAATTCAGCTCTGTTGATATCTTTATCAAATTCCAAAAAACCGAGAAAACTGCTTTGAGTTTTATTGACTCGTCCCAAGAAGCCAACAAAAGCCAACTGATCATCCATACCTTGATGGGTGCGCTCAGCGCACTTTTATGGCGGGTTAGGGTGTTGGTTGTTGCCATCGCCCTGGTCTTGACCGTTAGTCACGCCATGGCCACCGCCCAACCGGTCGCGCCAGTCAACACTGCATTTGCCGGTTGGCTGGACCCCGATGGCACGGCAACAGCAGATACCGTGCTGGACAAGGCGAATTGGGAGGCATTCACAGGTTGGAAGTCTTGGGGTTTTGGTCTGGAACCGGTATGGCTGCGCATCACCGTGCCAGCAGCCTTGCGCAGCGATGAGTTGCCGCAAGTTCTCGTGGTACGCCCGCCATACCTGGACCGGGTGACGTTTTACGACCCGACCACAGGGGTCGTTCGCCATGCAGGTGACTTCTTGCCCGCACGTGAAGATGCACTGGCCAGCGTTGTTTTCACATTCGAGGTGTCACCCCAAACCAAAGCACGTGACGTGCTGGTTCGAATTGAAAGCTCCAGCACGCGACTGGTTTACTTGGAAATGCTGCCCATGGCAGAAGCCAAGCTGTTCACGCGATGGGTGGAATGGGTGACCGGCAGTTTTTTGCTGGTATCGCTGTTTCTTTGGGTGTGGTCTGTGATGGAGTGGCTCATTTCGCGAGATCGGGTCACAGCCACCTTTGCCGTCCAACAGTTGATGGTGACCTTGTGGGGATTTTTCCATTTGGGTTTTGCCCGCGTGATTTTGGGTGAGTGGTTTCCAGAAGGGATGCTCTCTCTGACCACCTCCACAGTGGCCGCTGTCATGGTGGGAACCATCTTCTTGTTTTTTGCCTCCCTGCTGACCGAGTACGCATCTCCGGCATGGATGCTGCGAGTCATGCGTTCAAGCTTATGGGTGCTCCTCGGGCTTGCTGTCTTTGGGATTTTGGGGCCTACCCACCTGGCCCTCATGGGCATCAATGTGGCAGCAACCTTTCTGATGGGATGGCTTGTTCTAACGGTTTTGGTATCCCCCAAAGGCCAACCTCAGCCCGCCATACCCAAGGCAGTGATTCTGGTGTATGTCTTTTTTTATGCACTGGTCAACGCGATCCCAACCATGACCAATTTAGGCCTGATACAAGAGTCCCGCATTCTTTTTTACGGCAACATGAGCAACCTTGTGGCCAACGGTTTTGTGATGTTGATTATCTTGGGGGTGCGTCATCGCCTTTTCCGATCAAGGCATGAGGCTGTGGCCAACCAGCTGGTGCTACAGCAAGAGCAGGCGCGAATGAGCGAACAATACTTGAGTGATCAGCGGCAGTTGCTGGCCATGCTGGCGCACGAAATCAAAACCCCTTTGGCCAATCTTCGCATTTGGATGGAGGCAGGGGAAAAGGGACGTCCCGCCATGGAGCGCGCCATTGACGATATGAACCGCGTGATTGAACGCTGTGTGCACTCAGGGCAGTTGTCAGATCAGAGCCTACAGCCGCGCATGGAGATGCTGGACGTTGCAGAGCTGACGCGATTTGTGTGTTCGTCCAGTCGTCAACCAGAACGCGTGCTGCTCGACCTGCCCACAGATCCTTGCCTTGCAAAAACAGATGCTCAAATACTTTCGATCGTTCTGAGCAATCTATTGGATAACGCCTACAAATACAGCGCACTGAATTCACGCATCACTTTGAGGCTGACAAGCAGCACCGGATCACAAGGAATAAACGGGTGGCGTTGGCAAATTGAAAATGAAGTGGGCTCAACAGGTTGGCCCGAAGACAGCAAGCTGTTTGAAAAGTACTACCGAAGCCCCTTGGCCCGAAAGCAATCTGGTTCGGGACTGGGCCTGTTTCTGGTCAAGGCACTCCTGGAATTACTGGATGGAAAAGTGACCTATTCACCGATTGATGGTGTGGTGCGGTTTGAGATTTGGTTGCCCGCCCAGCCAAGCAGCCGATCGACGTGAAGCGTTGGCTTGTGTTGGTTTGAAAGTCTCAGTTGGTGCAGCATGGGCAGTTATTGGCATTTTTAAGAGTTAGGAATGGCATTTGCACTGAAAATTCTGATCGTGGAAGACAACGATGACCTTCGTGAGGGGTTGATGTCTTTTTTTCAGGAAAAAGGGCACTTTGTGCGAGGCGTGGGATTGGCTGCCGAAATACTGGACGAGTCGGGTGATTTCACGCCCGATGTTTATGTGATCGATTTGAATCTACCAGACACAGACGGACTGGTCTTGGTCAAAAAACTGCGACAGGTTCATCCAAAAGTCGGCATCATCATCTCGACCGCGCGCAGCATGATTGGGGATAAAGTCATCGGTTACGAAAGCGGCGCAGATATTTATTTCACCAAACCGGTGGACCCTGTGGAACTCATGGCTGGAATTGCTGCCATAGCTCAAAAGCAACGGTCACTCGACGTTGAATCTGAGGCCTTGCATCTGAGACCGGATAGCCATGCTCTTGAAGGGCCCCGTGGGATTGCGGACCTTAGCCCCAATGAAACAATGCTGCTGGCAGGGCTGGTACGCGCTGCGGGTCAACCGCTGGCCCCTTGGCAACTGGCTGAGCTTCTTGGCTTAAGTGATGCGCTCCCCACCGCAGCCGCGCTAGAAATGCGCATTGCCAGGTTGCGAAAAAAACTGATATCGGCTGGTGCCGCTTCCCCTGGTATCCGATCTGTTTACAACCGCGGCTACATACTTTGCTGCAAAATATTGATCAGCCAATGAATCCCATGTCAGATTGCGTGCATATCAGTCGTTTTCTAATCACTGCTGCCGATTTGGATTGTTAATTTCGAAGAGCGTTAGACAGTCACCCGCGCAATCACCGGCTCAGGCCAGCGAAGTGTTGCCGCCGATCCAATATTGCCCCCCCCCGCTTTCTGCCTTGACTGTTTGTGCACTTTAAAAACAGCGCTGGCAAGTCGCTTTGTTCTTCACCCTGCTGGGCAAACTGCAGGATGGGCCGGAAATTGGCCAACACCCTGTTCAACAAACCCTCTTCCCAACGTTGGGACACTATTGATTATTTTGTTAACTTTGTTGGTTTTTGTTGGCAATTTTGTTGGTTTTTGTTGGTAAAAAAAATTTTCGCATATTACTCTCGCGCGATATTTTTTTGACCCTCATTGACCTGCAAAATGCCCAGCCGACCACTTCCTACTTATTGGCCCCTGCCTCTCGCATTGGGGCTGAGCTTTTCGGGCTGGGCCCAAACGCCCCCAGACGCTGGCAGCTTGCGTCAGCAAATTGAGCAACAGCGCCCGCTGCCTTTGCCCGCAGCGCGCCCCCAAAGCGCGCCGCTGCCTCCGCAAATCCAGCCCACATCGGGCATGACCGTCATGGTCAAATCCTTCCGCTTTGCAGGCAACACCCTGCTCAGCAGCGAACAACTGGCACCCACCCTGCAGGCATTTGTGGGCCAGCAGCTCGACTTTGCCGGGCTACAGCGCGCCGCCGATGCGGTCGCCTCCGCTTACCGGCAGGCAGGCTGGATCGTGCGTGTTTACCTGCCAGAGCAAGACATCAGCGAAGGCATCCTGACCTTGCAGGTGATCGAAGCCCGATTTGCAGGTTTGCGCTTTGAAGGCGAAACCACCCAACGGGTGACACGCGAGCGATTGCAAGCTTTCTTTGCACAACAACTGGCAACAGGCCAAGCGCTGGACGCCAACAAGCTCGACCGCGCCCTGCTCTTGGCAGACGACCTGCCCGGCATCAGCGTGGCGGGCACACTGGCACCCGGCGCGAGCGAGGGCGAAACCGCGCTGGCACTGCAAACGACCGACGAGCCCTTGATTTATGGGGATATCGGGCTGGACAACACGGGGGCCATTTCTACCGGCAGCGAACGCCTGACGGCCAACCTCAACATCAACAGCCCCGCCGGCCGGGGTGACCTGCTCAGCCTGAGCGGCTTACTCACCCAAGGCAGTGACTATGGGCGCATCGCCTACACCCACCCCTTCGGTTACAGCGGCCTGCGCCTGGGCATCAGCGCCAGCCACATGCAATACAAGGTGGTGGGTGGCCCGCAAAGCATTCGCGATCTGAACATCCAAGGCAGCTCCAGCAGCATGGGCCTGGACTGGAGCTACCCCTTGCTGCGCGCAAGGCTGCACAACGTGTACTTGTCGGGCGGCCTGGAAGCCAAACGCTTTGACAGCAATAACAGCAGCAGTACCCCTGACAACGCCAAAAGCTACTCCGACTACCACTCCAACACCATTCGTTTGGGTCTGTCGGGTAACCGCTTCGACAACTGGGGCCAAGGCGGCGCCAACAGCGCATCCGCGCAATGGCTGCACGGGCGGCTGAGCAACATGCGCGCGCACAGCTTGGTGGACAGCATCGACCGCAGTTTCTCCAAGATCAACTACAGCCTCTCGCGTCAGCAAACCGTCACAGGCGCCCACTCGGTGTTGCTCAGCTTGCAAGGGCAACACGCCAACCAGGCCCTGGACTCTTCAGAAAAGTTTTACATCGGTGGCTCGGGCACGGTGCGCGCTTACCCGGTCAGCGAGCTTGGCGGCGAGAGTGGCCAAGTGCTCACCGCCGAATGGCGTTGGCGCATCAACCCCAGCTGGGTGCTCAGCGCCTTTGTCGATCAAGGCCGTGTGGTCAGTCAGCCCGTCTCATCAGGCGATCCCACCAGCACGCTGTCGCTCAGCGGCCATGGCCTGAGTGCCAACTGGCAAGGCCCCAGGGGCATCACCACCCGCATCACTTGGGCACACCGCAACGGCAACAACCCCAAACCCACAGCAAGCGGCACCGACAGCGACGGCACCCTCAAGCGCAACCGCGTTTGGGCCACAGCCAGCGTCCCTTTCTGACATGAAACACAGACATTCCCCGGGGATCGCAGCACCATGAACAAGTCCTTCCACAGCGTTTGGAACGCCAGCAAACAAGCCTATGTCGCCGCCGCAGAGACTGTCTCGGCCAAAGGCAAACCCAGCTCAGGCGTCCAACTGGCAGCCGCTCTGACCAGCCTCATGGGTGGC
>JBIKRC010000165.1:0-5221 GCA_044349375.1 Limnohabitans sp. | reverse complement strand
CGGGCGCTCACCTTTGTACAGCTGCAGGCGCTCGGCCGCTTTGGGCATGAACTCGAGGCCAAATTCCTGCAGCTGGGCAAACTGCTCCTGCGAATCGATGCGGATGCTTTGTGTGGCCTCCCCCACCAGGTCGCGCAACACGCGCTGCAACAGCGTCAAGTCCTGATGCAGGATGGAAGACGGCGGCCGCCGCAAAGAGGCCTCTTTGATGCGGGTCCAGGTCTTGCGCAGGTAGGCGATGTCGTCTTGCAACTCTTCGTCGCTCGAGTCTTCGGCGTTGGTGCGCAAAATGAAACCGCCGCCTGCAGGCCCCACCAAAGCTTGCACCCTTTGGCGCAGCGCATCGCGCTGCTCAGAAGGAATTTTTTGCGACACCCCGATGTGGTCGTCTTGCGGCAAGAACACCAAGTGCCGGCCTGCAATGCTGATCTGAGTGGACAGGCGCGCGCCCTTGGTCCCCATGGGGTCCTTGATCACCTGCACCATGATGGCGCGGCCTTCGAACACCTGTTTTTCAATCGGCACCAGCGGCTGGCCCGTGCGGGCTGCGGCCGCCTCGCCTTCGGCGTGTTTTTGCCAAACATCGGCCACATGCAAAAAGGCCGCTTTGTCGAGGCCAATGTCGATGAAGGCCGATTGCATACCCGGCAGAACACGGGCCACTTTGCCCAGGTACACATTGCCTACCAGACCGCGCTCCAGCGTGCGCTCGACATGCAGTTCTTGCACCGCGCCAAATTCGACCACAGCGACCCGTGTTTCCTGGGGCGACCAATTGACCAAAATATCTTGTTGCATGGAGGGCATCAGATGGGGAAAAGAAAAACAATTCGGAAAACGACAGGGCACCATCAGTGCCTTGGCCTGGGCGAACGCTCAACAGCGCACGCCCAAGGACCGCAGCAAAGCGGCAGTCTCGAACAGCGGCAAACCCATGATGCCTGAATAACTGCCGCGGATCTGTTCAATATGGGCAGCCGCCCTGCCCTGTACCCCGTAAGCACCGGCTTTGCCCATGGGCTCGCCTGTGGCCACGTAGGCCTTGATCTGTGCGGGCGTCATGGGCGCAAAGCGCACCCACGATTGAGACACCGTCGCCACCCGTTTGTGCCCTTTTTGTGCGGCAACGGCAGTCAATACTCGGTGGGTCTGGCCAGACAGACGCTTCAGAATGCGCACGGCATCGGCCTCATCAGTCGGTTTACCCAAAAGATCCCGGCCCAGGCACACGGTGGTGTCAGCGCACAGCACGGGCGCAGCAAGCAGGCCCTGGCGCTTCAACCGTTGCATCGCCGCATCAAGTTTCAGTCCGGTCACCCGCGCCACATAGCGTGCAGGCGCTTCCGCACCCCGCACATCTTCCAAAGACTCGGCGTCCTCTTCAGGCGAGGCCAGCAGCAGCTTGTGGGCCACACCCATCTGGTCAAGGAGCTGGCTGCGCCGAGGGCTTTGAGAGGCAAGATAAATGAAGTCGCTCATTCGCGGTGGTAGGGATGGTTGGCGTTGATGGACCAGGCGCGGTAAAGCTGCTCGATCAGCAGCACACGGGCCATGGCATGGGGCAAGGTCAGGTCAGACAAGCGAATGCGCTCGTGGGCAGCATGTCGGAACTCGGGCTCCAGCCCGTCAGGTCCGCCGATGACCAAGGCCACGTCGTCACCACCGAGCTGCCAGTTGGTCAAGCGCGTGGCCAGCGCTTGGGTGGTCAGGTTGGTGCCGCGCTCGTCGAGCACCACGATGCGGGTGCCACGCGGAATGGCCGCTTCAATGCGCTGGCGCTCTGCGGCGTACAAGTTGGGCAGGGTTTTGGAGCCCCGAGGCTCGGTTTTCACGGCCTTGAGCTCGACCTTGAGCTCAGGCGGAAAACGTTTGGCGTAATCGTCCCAGGCCGTTTGGGCCCAGTCGGGCACGCGCAGGCCGACCGCAACGATCAGCAGCTTCATGCAGGATCAATCGGCTTTGCGGCGGGTGGCCGCTTGCACGGACTTGCGGGCTGGGGCTTTTTTGGCTGCCGGTTTAGCGGCTGATTTGGCCGTGGGCTTGCCCACTGTCTTCAACGTGGGCTTGCTGGTGGGGCTGCTGGCTTTCGGCGTCGACTTGGCTGCCGTTTTAGTGGCAGATTTGGTGGCAGGTTTTGCGGAGGGTTTAGCGGCAGTTTTAGCAGGTGCCTTGGCCGATGGCCTGGTCGATTTGGCCGGTGCCTTCAATGCGGGTTTGGCCTTGGCGGCAGATTGAGCGGCGGGTTTGGCTGCCGACTTCTTGGCTGCGGGTGTTTTGGCCTCGGCAGATTTGGCCGCAGCTTTGCCCGTGGCTTTTTTCGCCACCGAGTTCTTGATGTGGCCCTTGACCTCTGCTGTTGCGGTTGGCTTGGGCGCACCAAACTTCAGGCGCACCGGCGTTCCACCCCAGATTTCTTCCAGGTTGTAATAAGTGCGAATGGTGGGCTGCATGACGTGCACCACGGCTGCGCCGCAATCGACAATGATCCACTCGCCGTTGTCTTCGCCCTCAATGCGGGGTTTGCCAAAGCCGGCGTTGCGCACTTTGTCACGCACGCTGGCGGCCAAGGCCTTGGTCTGTCGGTTGGACGTGCCCGAGGCAATGATGACCCGCTCAAACAAGGAGGAAAGGTGCTCGGTGTCAAACACCTGGATCTCTTGGGCCTTGACGTCCTCCAGCGCGTCCACGATGGTTCGTTGGAGTTTTTGAATGTCTTTTTTAGCTGCGTTATCGGTCATCAATGGGGCCTGTAAAGGTGGTGTTCGTGAATATAGCGCTCAACAGCGGGGGGTACCAAGCCTGTCAGGGCCTGCTCTGTGGCCGCCAGCACACGGATGTCCGTGGCACTGTGGGGCATCAGCGGCATGTCCAGAGTGCGAATGCGCGCTTGCAGCGTGTCTGAAAAGGGTGGATTTGTGGGTGCAGCGCCTGATTCTTCGTTCCAGGCACGCACGGCCATATCACGGCCTGCGGCGCATATTATAGCGATGCGCCCGATTTCACCGATTTGGTGCCAGGACGGCAAGGACCGCCTCTGGTCGTCACCAATGAGCAAAAACATCTGCGCCTGCGGGTATTCGGTCTGCAACTCATGCAGGGTGTCCACCGTGTAGCTGGGACCGGTTCGGCAAATTTCTCGCTCGTCCACCACAACGGGCGGCAAATGTGCAAAGGCCAGTCGGGTCATGGCCACCCGGTTGACGGCATCAGACAACTGACGCGGTTTGTGCCAAGCATCACCCGTAGGAAAAACACGCACTTGCTGGAGTTGCAACTGCTCGATGGCCGCTTCCACCAAGGCCACATGCGCCAAGTGCGGCGGATCAAAAGCCCCACCAAAAACACCCAGGCGCTGCATGCCAGCCTTGACGTTGGGCATCGCAGGCGGCAGGTTCAAACCCAGTCCTTGGGCACCAGAAAGTGGCTGAGCAAGCGCGCTTCGGGCGATCCCGGCGGATCCTGGCGCTGATAGGACCAGCGCACCTCGGGCGGCATGGACAGCAGAATCGATTCGGTGCGGCCACCGGACTGCAAACCGAAATGCGTGCCCCGGTCCCAGACCAAGTTGAACTCCACATAGCGGCCTCGGCGGTAGAGCTGAAAGTCACGTTCATGCTCGCCATAAGGCGTGTCTTTGCGGCGCATCACGATCGGCATGTAGGCCGTCAGCAATGAATCGGCCACGCTTTGCAGCATGGCAAAGCTCTGGTCCATGCCCAGCTCGGAAAAGTCGTCAAAGAAAATACCGCCCACGCCGCGCTGCTCATGGCGATGCTTGTTGCAAAAATAGTCATCACACCAGGTCTTGAAGCGAGGGTGCAAACCCTCGCCAAACGGGGTCAACGCGTCCTTGCACGTCTGGTGAAAATGCACCGCGTCTTCGTCAAAACCGTAGTAGGGCGTCAGGTCCATGCCACCGCCAAACCAAGCCACGGGCGCCCTGCCCTCAGGTTTGGCTGCGATCATGCGCACGTTCATGTGCACGGTGGGCACATAGGGGTTGCGCGGGTGAAACACCAAGGACACGCCCATCGCCTCAAAGGCCGAGCCGGACAACTCAGGGCGGTGCTGGGTGGCCGAGGGCGGCAGCTGTGGCCCGGTGACGTGCGAAAACCCGCAACCGGCCCGTTCAAAAATGGGCCCCCCTTCCAGAATCTGGGTGATGCCATTGCCCTGGAGTTTTTCGCCAGGGTCTTTTTGCCAGGCGTCGGTCAGGAAAGGGGTGCCATCAAGAACCGTCAAGGCCCCGGTGATGCGGGACTGCAGGCCCAGCAGATAGTTCTTGACGGTACCGAGTTCGAAGCTGGTGCTCATGGTGGAGACAGACGTAGTAAGGTTTTTAGGAAAGAGTCGTGGTCTTTGGCGGGGGCGGCTGATCGGCCTGAACAGGGCGCCACGGGATGATGGGCCCCATCTGGTGCGCATGAAAGCCAGTCACCCCTGCATAGACTTGGGCCAGGTGGGCGTAATCTTGCTCAATATGTCCCGTCAGGTCATAAAAATCAACCACTCCAAAGCGCCGTCGCCCCCAGTCCAGCTTGACCAAGGCCAAGGGCACCTGCGCCCCGAGGGCCAGTTGGTAAAAACCGCTGCGCCAGCCCGGTGTGTGGCTGCGTGTGCCCTCGGGCGCCAAACCCAACCAGAGGAACTGGTCGTTTTGCTTGTGCTGCTCGAAAACATGCACCATCTGTCCGACCACGCCCTTGGACGAGCTGCGGTCAATGGGGATGCCGCCCAGCCACCGAAGCCAGGTGCCGACCAGTGGAAATTTGAACAACGAGTCCTTGCCCCAAAAATGCACCGGAACGCCCAGTGCCCATTTGGCCAGCATACCGATCGGAAAATCCCAATTGCTGGTGTGGGGGTAAAAAACAGCCACACCCTGACGGGTCGGGAAACCCTCAAAGTCCACATGCCAACCCAGCAGTTTCAAGGCCCAGCGGGCCAAGGAGGAGCCCTTGAAGGTCAGGGGATGGTCGGGCAGACTGCGCATGGCGAAAGTGTGGCTTCAGTTTTTGATGGCGCGGTAACCAATGTCTTGGCGCATCTGCATGCCTTCAAAGGCAATTGGGATGGTCGCCTGGTAAGCCTTTTGCTGCGCTTGCTTGACCGAGTCAGCCAGCACCGTGACGCACAGCACACGCCCCCCAGAGGTCAGAATTTGACCGTCTTTTTCGGTGGTGCCCGCATGGAACACCATGGCATCGTTCAAGTCCTTGGG
>JBIKRC010000163.1:0-5248 GCA_044349375.1 Limnohabitans sp. | reverse complement strand
CCGGAATGTTCACGCCCGTCATCTGGTCGATCATGGCTTGCCCACGCACATAGGCCGGAAAGGCCTCGCCGCTTTGGAAGGCAGCCCAATCGGCCAGGCTGGGGGCAAATGTGTTGGTTTCGTGCTGGTAACCAGCGATCAGGATACGGGTCATGGCGGGCCGTGTTCAGGGTTCAAATCAAGCCGACTGAAGCTGCGCTGTCGCGGTGCGGCATCAAGGTGCAGCTTCAAGGGGCGGCAAAGCGGCAGGTGCTGCCTGCAGCAGGCGGCGCGTGTAGTCTTGTTGGGGGTTGGCGTAAAGCTCATGGGTCGGGCCTTCTTCAACGATAAGGCCTTGGTGCATCACGATCACGCGGTCGCACAGCTGCGCGGCCACGCGCAGATCATGCGTAATGAAGAGCAAACCCAGGCCCAGACGGCCCTGGATTTCGCGCAGCAAGTTCAAAATTTGCGCCTGCACACTCACATCCAGAGCGCTCACCGCCTCGTCTGCCACCAGCACCTGGGGGCGGCACGCCAACGCGCGCGCGATGGCCAAGCGCTGGCGTTGTCCGCCACTGAACTGGCTGGGGTAACGCTTGAGCGCCTCCTCCGGCAGTCTCACCTGCGTCATCAATTGGGCCGCCAAAGCCTCGGCCTGCGCGCGCGATTGGCCAAAGTTCATGGCCCCTTCGACCATGGACTGCCCCACTGTGCGGCGCGGGTTCAGGGAGCGGTTGGGGTCTTGGAACACCACCTGCACCCGGTTGCGCAAAGGCCGCAAACGGCTCTCGGGCAAAGTGGCCACCTCGTCGTCGTCCCACAAGATGCGGCCCTCGGTCGGGTCAATCAGGCGTATCAAGCAACGCGCAAAAGTAGACTTGCCCGAGCCAGACTCGCCCACAATCCCCACGGTCTCGCCAGCGTGCACCGCCACATGGGCGTTTTGCAGCGCGGCGGTGGCGCGGTTGCGACCCATCCAGTCTCGGCTGGCGTAGGTTTTGCCCACGCCCTGGCCCGACAACAAAGCCGGGCCACTGAAGGCGGGTTTGGCCGCTGGCGGTGTCATGCCCGGCACGGCCGCCAACAACTGGCGCGTGTACTCGGCCTTGGGTCGACGCAGCACCTGCTCGCAAGGACCGCCCTCGACCGCTTCGCCCTGGTTCATCACCAGCACCTCGTTAGCAATTTCTGCTACCACGCCCATGTCGTGCGTGATGAAGAGCACCGCACTGCCCTGCTCACGCTGCAGGTCGGCAATCAAGCGCAAAATTTCTTTTTGCGTGGTCACGTCGAGCGCCGTGGTCGGCTCGTCGCAAATAATCAAGGCCGGCTTGAGCACCACCGCCATGGCGATCACGATGCGTTGGCGCTGACCGCCGCTCAGCTGGTGCGGGTAGCTGCGCAGCATGCGCTCGGGGTCGGGCAAACGAACACGCTCAAAGATGCGCAAAATTTCGGCGCGGCGTTGGTCGCGGGGCCAATCGGTGTGGGTCGAGAGCAACTCGTCGACCTGGTCACCGCAGGTCATGACCGGGTTGAGCGCGGTCATGGGTTCTTGGAAGACCATGCCCATGCTGCGTCCGCGCAAGGCGCGCAAACGCGAGGCCGAGGCACCGAGCAAGGACTCGCCTTGCAGCACGATCTCTCCTTCGCTGGGGCGCAGCTCCTTGGCCAGCAAGCCCATCACCGTTGTGGCCATGACCGATTTGCCAGAACCCGACTCGCCCACCACACACAAGGTCTGCCCGGGATGGATCGTCAAAGACACCTGGTGCACCGCATGCGCCCGGTCACTGCCCGGAGGCAGCGCCACCGAGAGTTGTTGAATCGACAGGACCGGTTGAGGGGATGCTGTGCTCATCATGCCCCCCTCTTTGCAAACTTGGGATCGAGCACATCGCGCAAACCATCCCCCAACAAATTCACGGCCAGCACCGTGGGCACCAAAAACAAGGCGGGGTACAGCACGTTGCCAGGGTACTGGCTAAATTGCACACGCCCCTCGGCCATGATGTTGCCCCAAGTGGGGATGTCGGGCGGCAGGCCCAGGCCCAGAAAACTCAGGATCGCCTCGGTCAAAACGGCCGATGCTGCCACAAAGGTGCCCTGCACGATCAAGGGGGCCAAAGCATTGGGCAGGATGTGACGCCACAGGATCACAGACGTGGGGGTGGCCAGCGCTCGGGCGGCCTCCACAAAAGGCTCCTCACGCAGGCTCAGCACCAAGGAGCGCACCAAGCGCGTCACACGCGGCACCTCGGGGATGGCGATGGCCACCACCACCGTCCACACTTGCGCGCCCAATGCCGCCACCAGCGCAATGGCCAACAAAATGGCTGGAATGGCCATCAGACCGTCCATGAAGCGCATGAGCACCGCATCGACTTGCCGAAAGTAACCGGCCATCATGCCCAAAAATCCGCCCAGCGCCAGCGCCAGCGCCGCCGTAAACCCACCCACCAGCAAAGACACTTGCGCTCCATAAACCACGCGGCTGTAGAGGTCGCGGCCAAAACTGTCGGTGCCCAGCCAGAAGGTGTGGGCCACCGTGCTGCCGTCGACCAAGGTGAAGTCACCCTTGAGGCCCGCAGGCTTGTTGATGAAGTTGGAGTCCATGGCAGCTGGGTCCAAGGTGCCCAGCCAAGGTGCCAGCAAGGACACCAAGACCATGAACCCGAGCACCACGGCACCAAACCGGATCGAGCCGTTGGCCCATAAACGCTGAGAGACTGACATCAGTAACGGATCCTCGGATCAAGAAAGAGGTAGCTCAAATCGACCATGAGGTTGATGAACACATAGGCGCAGGAAAACAGCAGGACCAAGCCCTGAATAATCGGGAAGTCTCGGTTGAGCACCGCGTCCACCGTCAACTGGCCCAACCCCGGGATGGCGTAGACCGTCTCGGTCACCACCACACCACCAATCAAAAGGGCCACGCCAATGCCGATCACGGTGACAATGGGCACGGCCGCATTGGCCAGCGCGTGGCGCAGCAGCACCACCTGCTCGGTCAGACCTTTGGCCCGTGCGGTGCGGATGTAGTCTTCGGTCAGGGCCTCGGACACGCTGGCCCGGGTGACCCGCGCTATCAGCGCCACATAAATCATGGCCAAAGTCATCCAGGGCAAGATCAGCTGACGCATCCAATCCCACACTCCGACACTGCGCGGCCCGAACAAGCTCTTGTAGCCCTGCACCGGCAGCCAGTCCAAGCGAATGGCAAACAGGTAAATGAGCAAGTAGCCCACCACAAACACCGGCACCGAAAACCCAGCGACCGAAAAACCGGACAGGATTTTGTCGAGCAAGCCCCCCATGCGCCAGGCCGCAATGGTCCCCAGCGGAATGGCCACGGCAATGGCCAGCAGCAAGGTGCCCGCTGCCAAGGAAAGGGTCGGTTCGATGCGCTGCCCGATCAGCTCGGTGACGGGTTTGTTCAGGTAATACGAAAACCCCAGATCGCCCTGAAACACCCGCCCAATCCAGATGAAGTATTGGGAAACGATGGAGCGATCCAGGCCCAACTGTTCGCGGATGCGGTTGATGTCGTCGTTGGTGGCGCTGTTGCCGGCAATGACCGCCGCCGGGTCACCGGGGGCCAACCTCAGGATGAGGAAAACCACCAGCGACACGACGAGCAGGACCGGCAGCACCGCCAGCAGGCGGCGCAGGACGAATTGAAACATCGCTCAGGACCTGATCAGTTTTTCTTGAGGTTCCACATGGCTGGGATACCGGGTGTTTCCAAAAGGCCACTCACATTGCTGCGAAGCACGGTGGGCGAGCGATACTGCCCCAAAGGGGCGTGGGTGGCTGTTTCAAACGCCACGGCCTGAATCTGGCTGGCCAGTTTCTTTTTCTCTTCGGTGGAAGCTGCACGAGCAAAACTGGCCTTCAATGTCTCAAGGCGCGGTTCGTTTTGCCAGCCGAACCAACCGGTGTCGCCTTTTGCGTTCAGCATGGCCATGGCCAGGGGGTTGGAGATGTCGCCGGCCGTCCAAGCGGTCAAGAAGGCGTTCCAACCACCCGCCGCAGGCGCGTCTTTCTTGGCGCGGCGGGCCACCAAAGAGGCCCAGTCCATTTGCTGGAAGTCCACCTTAAAACCTGCGGCTTCGAGTTGTTGCTTGGCCACCAACGGGATCTTGGCGATCGAGGCCAAGTCGGTCGGGCGCATCAAGAGCACGGGGGTGTTGTCGTAACCCGCTTCTTTCAGCATTTCGCGGGCTTTGGCCGCGTTGGCGACGCCCGTGAAATAACCGGTATTTTCATCGGCATACATCGTGCCGCAAGGGAAAATGCTTCGGCAAACTTTCTGCAACTCGGGAATGCCGATTTGCGTGTTGAGAACGGCCTGCTGACCCATGGCCACCATGGCCGCTTGGCGAATCTTGGGGTTGTCAAAAGGCTTGTGCAGGTGGTTAAAGCGCATGATGAACTGCAGACCCGCTGGCGAGAAGTCATCGACCTTCAGGCCCTCGGTCTTCTTCAGGGTCTCGTACTGCTCAAAGCTGGGCTGCTCGACCATGTCCACTTCACCCGCCTTGATGGCGTTGAACTGGGTTTGTGGATCGCGGATGATGACCCACTCCACACGGTCAAAGTTGACCGGGCGGCCACCGGCCATGCCGCTGGGCGCTTCCGCGCGGGATTTGTATTTGGCATTGCGTGTGTACACCGCGAGCGCACCGGGCTTGAATTCATCGGCTTTGAAGATGAAGGGGCCCGAACCAATGTGCTCCTTGATTTGCTCAGCGCCGGGTGTAGCTGCAATGCGTGCGGGCATGATGAACGGCACGTTGGACGAGGCCTTGCCCAAGGCGTCGATCACGATGCCGCTGGGCTCCTTGAGGACCATTCGGAAGGTGCTGGCATCGGGCGTTTCGTAGCGGTCGATGAAGGTGTTCAGGATGCCGCCCATGGCGTCACGGCTGGCCCAACGCTTGAGCGAGGCCACCACGTCTTCACTGGTCACGGGCTTGCCGTCATGGAACTCCAGACCGCTGCGCAGCTTGAAGGTCCAGGTCTTGCGGTCGGTCGAGGTGGTGTAGGTGTCCACCATCTGGGGCTTGATGTTGCCCTGCGCGTCTTCAGAGAACAGCGTGTCGTAAATCATGTACGCATGGTTGCGCGTCACGTAGGCGGTGGTCCAGATCGGGTCGAGCACCGCCAGGTTGGCGTGGGGCACAAAACGGAACACCTTGTTGTCTTGGGCTTGTGCCACAACAGGGGCCAGCAGGCTCAAGCCCAACAAGCTGGTGGCGGC
>JBIKRC010000162.1:0-5264 GCA_044349375.1 Limnohabitans sp. | reverse complement strand
AAGCGAAGCGCTGGACCTGACCAACGCCACCGAGACCCATGCCGACTTGAGCGAGGCACTGCCGGGCGTGATGGTGGGGCTGCTGCATTCGCGCATGCCGGTGGCCGAAAAGAAGGCTGTGATGGAGCTCTTCACCGCAGGCGTGATGGGCGTGCTGGTGAGCACCACGGTGATCGAGGTGGGGGTGGACGTGCCCAATGCTTCGCTGATGGTGATCGAGCACGCCGAGCGCTTTGGCCTGAGCCAGCTGCACCAGCTGCGCGGCCGGGTGGGCCGGGGTGCGGCGGCGTCGGCCTGCGTGTTGCTGTACGGCACGCCCGAGGGCGGACGCCTGAGCGAGACCGCCCGCGATCGCCTGCGCGCCATGGCCGAGACGAATGACGGCTTTGAGATCGCCCGGCGCGACTTGGAGATTCGCGGACCCGGAGAGTTTTTGGGGGCGCGGCAGTCGGGTGCGCCTTTGCTGCGCTTTGCCGACCTGGAGACCGACGGCCATTTGCTGGACTGGGCGCGAGCCCTGGCCCCACCCATGCTGGACCAGCACCCGCAACTGGCCGAGCGGCACATAGGCCGCTGGTTGGGCGGAAAATCCGAATACCTCAAGGCTTGATGTTCAAATACAAACCATGACCCTGACCGAACTCAAATACATCGTGGCCGTGGCCCGCGAAAAGCATTTTGGCAAAGCGGCCGAGGCTTGCTTCGTGTCGCAGCCCACGCTGTCGCTGGCCATCAAAAAGCTCGAAGAAGAGCTGGACATGAAGATTTTTGAACGCAGCGCCAGTGAAGTGTCCGTCACCGCTTTGGGCGAAGAGATCGTGCGCCAGGCGCAAAGCGTGCTGGAGCAGGCCGCCGAGATCAAGGAAATCGCCAAGCGCGGCAAAGACCCACTGTTGGGCACGATGCGGCTGGGCGTCATCTACACCATCGGGCCGTATTTGCTGCCCGATCTGGTGCGCCAGATCATCACCGACCTGCCGCAAATGCCGCTGATGCTGCAAGAGAACTTCACCGTGCGCCTACTGGAAATGCTGCGCACGGGCGAGCTCGATTGCGCCATCCTGGCCGAGCCTTTCCCCGAGTCAGGTCTGGCCATTGCACCCTTGTACGACGAGACCTTCATGGCGGCCTTGCCGCTGAACCACCCGCTGGCCAAAGAGGCGTTCATCACCCCCGAGCAGCTCAAAAACGAGACCATGCTGCTGCTAGGCGCAGGGCATTGCTTTCGCGACCATGTGCTGGAGGTGTGCCCCGAATTTGCGCGCTACGCCAGCCAGACCGATGGCATTCGCAAAACGTTTGAAGGCTCGTCGCTGGAGACCATCAAACACATGGTGGCAGCGGGCATGGGCGTGACGCTGGTGCCGCGCATGTCGGTGCCCGATCTCAAGCCGGTGCACAAGCGCTCGGGCGGGCGGCACGAATCGCCTGTGCGTTACTTGCCCATCGTCGACCCGGCAGGCGGCAAGCCGCCCACGCGCCGCGTGGTGCTGGCCTGGCGGCGCAGCTATACCCGCTACGAAGCCATTGCCGCCGTGCGCAACGCCATCTATGCTTGCCCGCTGCCGGGCGTGACCCGCCTGTCCTGACCGGCCGACCAGGCCGTGCCCATGGAGGCAGCCATCACCAGCGCAATGGCCAGCCCCTGCAGCAGCGTCAGGTGTTCGGACAGCACCAGCCAGCCAGCCAGTGCGCCCACGGCAGGCTCGAGGCTAAGCAAAATGCTGAAGGTGTTTTTGGGCAGGTGGTTGAGCGAGAACATCTCGAGCGCATAGGGGATGGCGCTTGACAGCAAGGCCACCGCCAGCCCGGCGACCAACAACCGCGGGTCGAGCAAGGCGGCACCCGCATGAAAAATGCCCACCGGGGCCACCACCAAAGCCGCGGCCAACATGCCCATGGGCGTGGCCATGGCCCCGTAGCGCAGCGCCACGCGCTGACCAAACACGATGTAAAGCGCCCAACAAATGCCCGCCGCGAAGGCGAGAAACATGCCCAAGGGGTCGAGCGCTGTGGCCGCATTGCCCCCGGGCAAAGGCAGCAGCAGCGCCAGGCCCGCGATGGCCAGCGACACCCAGAGCCAGTCGCTGGCTTTTTTGGAAGTCCAGACCGCCACGCTCAGCGGGCCAATGAACTCGATGGCGATCGCCACGCCAAAGGGGATGGTCTTGATGGCGCTGTAGAACAGCAGGTTCATCACGCCCAGCGTGACGCCGTACAGACCCAGCGGCAGCGCATCGGCCCAGACCCATTGGCGACGCCAGGGCCGGAACACGGCCATCAGCATCAGCATGGCAAAAATGATGCGGTAAGCGGTGGTGCCCTCCGCGCCCAGAGCAGGGAACAGGCTTTTGGCAAACGAGGTGCCAACCGCCAAAGACACCAGGCTGACCAGCAAGGCCAGCATGGCCCACAAACGCAGGTTCAAGCGGTGCCTCTTTCTGCGACATCCAGCACGATGGGCTGGCCATGCGGCGTGCGCTCGGCGGCGTCGGCCCAAGCGTGTTCCAAATCATGGATTTCATCGGGCGTGCCCAGTTGGCGCTCGATCACCAGGTGCTCCAGTGCGTTGAGCCAGTGGGTGTAATACAGGCTGCCGTCGTTGGCCTCGCCGCGCGTTTGGCCGGCACGGATTTCGTGGGTCAGGGCGGTGGCCCATTCGGGCCACGTAAAGACGCCTTTTTCGTGCAACTGCAAGGTCATGGCAAAGGCGTGGGCTTGCCAAGGTTCTTCAAACACCGCGCCGTTGTTGGCGGTGGCGGGCATGGGAAAGCCGTCGCCGCAGGCGCGGGCCAGGTCGTTCAGGTCTTGGATGGCGGTGTTCATGGGGGCGGCAATCAAGATGGGAGCGCTTCCAGATAAGACTCCCAGGCGTCCACGCTCACTTGGTGCCCGGCTTCGGCCTGCGGGCCCCACAGCTCGGTGCCGTCAAACACCACGGTGTAGAGGTGCTCGGCCGTGCCATCAAAAGGCGGCAGCATCTTTTTCACATGCTGGTCGGGCAAAACGTGGTTGCCGTGGTGCAGCACCACGGTGCCCACATGGCCGCGCACATAACGGGGCAAGCGGGTGTGGCCTTGCGGGTTGAGGTTCAGGGCGCGCACGCGTTGCCCCGGGGCAAATCGGGGGGCTTGGGTGCTGGGCCGGTCGGTGGGGCTGCCTTTGGCCAGCGCCGCATCGACATCGGCGGCTTTGAGCACCCGCACGCCAGCCACGGGCGGGGTGAGGGGCTGGCCCTGGGTCAGTTCCTGCTCGGTGATCAGGCCACGCTCGATCAGCAGGTTTTGCAAGGCCTTGGTCCAGATGGCGTAATAAGGGCCTTGCACATAGTCCATCGGGGGCAGGGATTCGCGGGCCGAGCGGGCCAGGTCGATGTTCCACAGGCCGCTGGCACCCATGGCCACCGTCACGCCCAGCGCACGGCGCTCCCAATCACCGTGAAACAGCGGTTCGTTGGCTTCGATGTGAACCGGGCCATAACCTTGCAGGCCGCCCATGTCGTGTACGCCGTTCATGCCGCCACCTCTTTGCCTTTTGGATTCAAGGCCAAGCCGGTGCCGATCATGGCGTCGCGGGTGACCAGTGTGGCCAGTTGTTCCTGGCTCCAGCCTTCGGTGCCTGCGGGTCGTTCGGGCAGCACCAAATAACGCACTTCGGCGGTGGAGTCCCACACGCGGATGTTTTGGCCCTCGGGCAGGGTGACGCCAAAGTCGGCCAGCACGGCACGCGGCTCGATCACGGCACGCGAGCGGTAAGCCGCGCTTTTGTACCAAACCGGGGGCAGGCCCAGCACGGGCCAGGGGTAGCAGCTGCACAGGGTGCAGACCACCATGTTGTGCGTGTCGGGGGTGTTGGGCACGGCCACCATGTGTTCGCCCTGGCGGCCGGTGTAGTCCATCGAGGCGATGGCGGCGGTGGCGTCTTGCAGCAGCCAGTCTCTAAAAGCCGGCTCGGCCCAGGCACGGGCCACCACTTTGGCGCCGTTGTGCGGGCCCACATGCACCTCATAGGTTTCGATGATGCGGTCCACGGCGGCGGGGTCAAGGTAGCCTTTTTGCGTCAGCAGGGTTTCCAGAGCGCGCACCCGCAGGTCCATCTCGCCCAGGGTGCTGTGCGCGTGGTCGTGGCCATGTGGGTGGTCGTGTTCAGCGGGCATGGCGGTCTCCTTGGGGGGTCTGGCGGGCACTTGAGGGGGGCAAATTGAGGGTCTGACCCTGTGCAACCGGGGCTTTTGGAAGTGATCATAGCGCCGCATACAATGGCGGCTTCGCCCGCAGGACGCCCAAGCGTCACCCGCACAACCCGAATTTGATTTTCAGTGGAGTTCCCATGTTCATTTCTTCTGCTTTTGCCCAAACCGCTCCCGCCGCCGCTTCTGGTGGCGACATGCAGTCCACCCTGATGAGCATGCTGCCGCTGCTGCTGATGTTTGTGGTGCTGTATTTCGTGATGATCCGCCCCCAGATGAAGAAGCAAAAAGAGCACCGCGCCATGATCGATGCGTTGGCCAAGGGCGACGAAGTCGTGACCGCTGGCGGCTTTATTGGCAAAGTGAGCAAGTTGGGCGACGCTTATGTGGGCGTCGAGCTTGCCACGGGCGTGGAAGTGCAGATGCAGCGCAGCGCCGTGGTGCAAGTGTTGCCCAAAGGCACGATGAAGTAATTCTTACTGGCTTTGTCTATGGGGTCTTGGCTGTCAAGACCCCCTTTTTATATTCTTTACGCGAGTCTTTATGAACCGTTATCCGGTCTGGAAGTACGTGATCTTGGTTGTCGCATTGCTGTTGGGGGTGGTCTACACCCTTCCCAATTTCTTTGGTGAGGCCCCTGCGGTTCAGGTGTCCTCAGCCAAGGCCACCATCAAGGTGGACACGTCCACGCTGCAAAAGGTCGAAGACGCGCTCAAGACAGCAGGCACCGCACCCCAAAGCGTGGTGCTCGAAGGCACTTCGATCCGCGCCCGGTTTGACAACACCGACCAGCAGCTCAAGGCCAAAGATGCCATTCAGAAGGCCCTGATTCCGGACGCCACAGACCCGCAATTTGTGGTCGCTTTGAATTTGGTCTCGCGTTCACCCGCTTGGTTGAGCGCCTTGCACGCTTCGCCCATGTACTTGGGCCTGGATTTGCGCGGTGGTGTGCACTTCATGCTGCAAGTGGACATGCAGGCGGCGCTGACCCAGCGGCTGGAATCCCTCACCGGGGACTTGCGCAGCACGATGCGCGAAAAAGACATTCGCCATGGCGGCATTTCACGCAATGGCC
>JBIKRC010000161.1:0-5269 GCA_044349375.1 Limnohabitans sp. | reverse complement strand
CGTGCTGGTGGTCGAGCACGACGAAGACATGATCCGCGTGGCCGACCATGTGATCGACATGGGGCCGGGCGCGGGCGTGCACGGCGGGCGCGTGATGGCACAAGGCACTTGCGCCGACATTCTGGCCGCACCCGATTCGGTCACCGGTCAGTACATGTCGGGGCGCAAAAAAATCGAGATCCCCAAACGCCACAAAGCGGGCAAAGACTTCATCGAGATCGTGGGCGCGTCAGGCAACAACCTGAAAAGCGTGAACGTGAAATTCCCCGTCGGATTGCTCACCTGCGTGACGGGTGTGTCGGGCTCGGGAAAATCCACTTTGGTCAACGACACGCTGTACACCGCAGCCGCGCACCAGATCCACCGTGCCCACGACGAAGCCGCTGCCCACGAAGCCATCCTGGGCTTGGAGCACTTCGACAAAGTCATCAACGTGGACCAGTCGCCGATTGGCCGCACGCCGCGCAGCAACCCCGCCACCTACACGGGCCTGTTCACCCACATCCGCGAGCTGATGGCCGAAGTGCCCGCTGCCCGTGAGCGCGGCTACGGCCCCGGGCGCTTCAGCTTCAACGTGACCGGTGGCCGCTGCGAGGCCTGTCAAGGGGATGGCATGGTGAAGGTGGAAATGCACTTTTTGCCGGATGTGTATGTGCCCTGCGACGTGTGCCACGGCATGCGCTACAACCGCGAAACGCTCGAAGTGCAATACAAGGGCCAGAACATCGCGCAGATACTGAACATGACGGTGGAAGCCGCGCACCAGTTCTTCAGCGCCGTGCCCAACATCGCACGCAAGCTGCAAACCCTGCTGGATGTGGGCCTGACCTACATCCGTTTGGGCCAAAGCGCGACCACGCTCTCAGGCGGCGAGGCCCAACGCGTCAAACTCGCGCTGGAGCTGTCCAAGCGCGATACAGGCCGCACGCTCTACATCCTGGACGAACCCACCACCGGCCTGCACTTTGCCGACATCGACCTGCTGCTGAAGGTGCTGCACCAATTGCGCGACGCGGGCAACACCATCGTCATCATCGAACACAACCTCGACGTCATCAAAACCGCCGACTGGCTGATCGACATGGGGCCTGAGGGTGGCGCGGGCGGTGGCACCGTGCTGGGCGAAGGCACACCGGAGCAACTGGCCAAAAACAAGGCGAGCTTCACCGGCCACTATTTGGCACGATTGCTCAAGGCGTAAAAAATGGACAACATGAAAATGATTTGGCGTGATTCACTCGAATCCGTGGACTGGAGCGAACTGTCCGCCTTGTATCTGGCTGCCCCACTTGGAATCAAGCCAGCCAAAAACCTGAAAACTGTGTTCAGCAACAGCATGTTTCGATGCTTTGCATACGACGATGGACGTTTGGTTGGTGCAGGTCGTGTTTTGGCGGACGGGGCAGACTGAGCTTACCTCTGCGATGTGGCAGTTTTACCCAGTCATCAAGGTACGGGACTCGGCAAAGCCATCGTTCGTCGGCTGGTAGCGCTCTCACAAGGCCACCAAAAAATCATTCTTTACGCCGTCCCCGGAAAAGAAGACTTTTACCGTGGACTGGGCTTTCATTCAATGAATACGGCCATGGCGATTTTCAAAGACGAAGCCGCTGCCATTGCCAAGGGCTACATTTCTGTTCGTTAACACCATCATCGAACACCCACAATGTGATGAAAGTCCTGTGTTCGCCCCCATCTGACCCCATCTCGAAAACTCAAAAACACCCATGAAAACCGTGATCCGTGCTTTTTTCAGAACCCTGCGCGTTGTACTGGGCCCCGTCATGCTGCTCAAAGAGCGCCTGAGCCAACCGGCTGGCGTGCAACGCGCACCCGCCGAACAAGCCGCCGTCGATCAGCAATGCCAAAGCCTGGCGCTGTACCAGTTCAGCACCTGCCCGTTTTGCATCAAGGTTCGGCAAGAAATGCGCCGCCTGTCCTTGCAGATTGAAAAGCGCGACGCGCAGCACCACGCCGCCAACCGCGACGCCTTGCTGCAAGGCACGGGCACAACCAAGGTGCCGTGTCTGAAGATCACCGAAGCCAATGGCCAGACTCGGTGGCTGCAAGACTCGACCGAGATCGTGGCCTATTTGCGCGAGCGATTTGCAGCGCCTACAGTTTGAGGGCCATTTGCCGCGCTCAACCTGTTACGCGGCGACCACTGTCAGCAAAGTCTGACCGTTCGCCACCAACTTCTCGCCTTCTGCATCCACTGCAAACAAATCACAGCTGGTAAAGATCTGCGCTTTGCCCGGTTTGACCACCCGCGCTCGGGCAACGAACTTTTGGCCCACGGCGGGGCGCAAGCAGTTGACCGAAAAGTTGGCAGCCAACAAATTCGGCCCCGCAACGGTCCCGGCCGCAAAGCCGCAGGCGGTGTCGATGAGTGTGCCGATCAGGCCTGCATGCAAATAACCCGAGTACTGACCCACCTCTGCACGCCAGGGCATCTGGATTTCCACAAAGCCGGGTTCGGCCACTGTCACCTCGATGCCGCACCAGCGGTTGAACTCGGCCATGGCGTTGATTTTTTTCAGCATCTCCAATGGGCTCATGGTTTTCTCCTGGCTTGGGTTTTGAACCACCCGATGTGGTCCATCAGTTTTTGACGAAGTGTTTTTTGCTCGGCAATGAGCTGGTCAATCTCGGCCACACGCGCCAGGATCGCGTCGATCATGTCTTGTGTTGACAGTTTGCCGGCTTTGAAGCGCAGCAAATACTCGGCAATGAAGGGCAGCGAGAACCCCATCTCCCGCGACATGGCGATAAAGATGACGTGCTTCAAGGTTTTCTCGTCGTACTCGCGGTAGCCGTTGGGCAACCGCTGGCTTTCAATGAGGCCGTCGGCCTCGTACCGCCGCAAGCGGTGCACCGACACACGGGTCTTGGCAGAGAGTTCTGAAATGCGCATGAATTCAGTCTAGCAAGGCTCGCACTGCGCGAGGGTTATGACCTTTGACGCATGGGCGACAAGCCAGGACGACCGCTGCGCTGCAAGTGATACTCCCCCGGTGGACACTGGTGTACAAAACACCCTTCAACCGGAGCCCCCGATGACTGCACACAAAGCCTTACCCCACGCCCAACCCACCGATGTGGGCCTGTGCCCCGAACGCACACAGCGATTGATGGACGTGCTGCGCCGCGAAGTGGCCAGTGGCAGGTTACCCGGTGCTGTGGCCATGATCGCCCGGCGCGGCCAGATCGGCTTATTCGAGGCCGTGGGCCAGCAAGACCCCGCCACGGGAACGCCGATGAAAACCGACAGCATCTTCCGCATCTATTCCATGACCAAGCCGTTGGTGTCGGTGGCGGTGATGATGCTGGTCGAGCGCGGCCAGTTGCTTTTGAGCGACCCGGTCAGCCTCTGGTTGCCCGAGTATGCGAACCAACAGGTGGCAACCGCCCAAGGGTTGGAACCGGTGCGCAACCCAGCCACTGTGCAAGACCTGCTGCGCCACACGGCGGGGCTGACTTATGAATTTTTGGGCACTTCGTCTGTGCAACAACAGTATGGACAGGTCAATATCGCCTCCCGCGAGCGGACCAATGCCGAGTTTTCGCAAACGCTGGCACGCGTGCCGCTGCAGTTCCAGCCCGGCACCGTGTGGACCTACAGCCGCGCAACCGATGTGTTGGGTAGGCTGGTCGAGGTGGTCAGCGGGCAAGGTTTGGGCGCATTCTTGCAAGCCGAAATCTTTGGCCCGCTGGGCATGGTTGACACCGGTTTTGCCGTGCCACCCGAGCAGCAGCACCGCATTGCCGAGCCCTTTGCGCACGACCCCGATGGCGGTGTGCCCATGAAGGTGCTCGAACCCCGTCAGGTGCCCGCCATGGAAGCCGGTGGCGGAGGCCTGATGTCCACCGCCATGGACTACACACGGTTTTTGCAATGCCTGCGCAACCGTGGGGAATTGGATGGCGTGCGCCTGCTCGGTCCCCACACGGTGGACTACATGACGGCCGACCACTTGGGCGGTATCCCGGCCAACGGCACCTTGTTGCCGCCGGGCCACGGCTTTGGCCTCGGGTTTGCGGTGCGCACGCAATTGGGTCTGTCGCCTGTGCCCGGCTCGGTGGGGCTTTATTACTGGGGCGGCATCGCGGGCACCACGTTTTTTGTGGACCCGACGCTCGACCTGTACGCGATGCTGATGGTTCAGGCACCCAACCAACGGGATTACTATCGGCCCCTGTTCCGCGACTTGGTGTACGCGGCGCTGCTGTAAAAAATTGAAAATACTGGAGACTTTCGCTATGTCCACATCCGGCCTCATGATGAACCGCCCCCTGCTCATTTCGGGCATCCTCGAACACGCCGCCGCGCAATTTGGCGAGACGGAAATCGTCTCACGTGAAACGCACGGCCCACTTCACCGCACCACCTATGCCGAGACCGCGAGGCGGGCGCGCCAACTGGCCAACGCCCTGTCGCAGATGGGCCTGAAGTTGGGCAGCGCAGTCGGCTCGATCGCCTGGAACAACCACCGACATCTGGAGGCTTACTACGCCGTCTCAGGCAGCGGCATGGTCATGCACACCTGCAACCCGCGCCTGCACCCCCAGCAACTGATCTATGTGATCAACCACGCCGAAGACGAGGTGGTGCTGTTTGACGCCACCTTTGCGCCGTTGGTCAAAGGCATTGCCGCGCATTGCCCCAAAGTGCGCGCCTGGGTCTGCCTGGCCGATGCGGCCAACACGCCCGCCATCGAGGGCGTTGCCAACGTGCAGAACTACGAAGGCCTGATCACCGGTCACAGCGACCGCTTTGACTGGCCCGAGCTGGACGACCAAACCGGCGCAGCGCTGTGCTACACCTCGGGCACCACCGGCAACCCCAAGGGCGTGCTGTACACGCACCGCGCCATCGTGCTGGATGCGACCACCGCCTGCCTGCCCGATGTGCTGGGCTTTTCCACGCAAGAAACTGTTCTGCCGGTGGTGCCCATGTTCCACATCAACGCTTGGTGCATCCCCTATGCCGCGTTGGTGGCGGGCACCAAGCTGGTCTTGCCTGGCCCCAAACTCGACGGCGCCAGTTTGTTCGAGTTGATGGACACCGAACAGGTCACCATCAGCGCGGGCGTGCCCACCATCTGGATGGGCCTGATCCAGCACGTCGAACAAAACAACTTGCGCTTTGCCCACATGAAGCGCACCTGCGTGGGCGGCTCGGCCATGCCCATGGCGCTGATCGCCAAGTTCATGGACAACTACGGCGTGGAAGTGCGCCACGGCTGGGGCATGACCGAGACCACCGCTG
>JBIKRC010000007.1:0-19056 GCA_044349375.1 Limnohabitans sp. | reverse complement strand
AAACCTGCGTTGGCGGGCTCCATGGCGTGTCGTGGGTCTCGAACATACTCGTAGCTCAGCCAATACGTCACCATCACCGACATGCTGGCTGACAGGGTTTCGATGCTGTCCGGGTCGATGCGCATCAGACCCGCTGCCGCAAGTGATTCCAGCATCTGCCGAAACGCATGGGTCTTGCGTGTGAGAACAGCGTGAAAATGCATTTCCAGATGCCGGTTGCCCGACAACAAATTGTTCAGGTCGCGGTACAAAAAGCGGTGGTTCCAGACGCGCTCAAATAGCGAGTGCAGGAAAAACCAGGCGTCCTCAATGTCTCGCACATCCGGCGCAGCATCCAGCAGGGCCAGCATGGCGCTCTCGTACTGGTCAAACAGGTGGTTTACCAGTGCATCCTTCGATGCAAAGTGGTAGTAGAGGTTGCCGGGGCTGATGCTCAGTTCGGCCGAGATCAGCGTGGTTGACACATTCGGCTCGCCAAACCTGTTGAACAGGCCCAGCGTCACCTCGGCGATGCGCTCAGCGGTGCGGCGGGGGGCTTTTTTGGCCATGGCAAGTCAGCGGCGTGGGCCAGGCCGATCAGGCCGATTTGCTGCGCTGCTTTTTGGCGCTGGCCGATGAAGTCTTGGGGGCGGATTTGGTGGCAGTTTTTGCGGCAGTTTTGCCCACAGCTTTGGCCAAGGTTTTGCCTGAGGCTTGGCGTGCCGACTTCGACAAGGGCTTGGCCTTTTTGGCAGCCGCCTGGGCTGGCTGTTGTGTGCTGCCGCTCATGGCGAGCCATTGCGCTTCGAGTTGGGTCACGCGGTCGTTGAGCATCTGGATGTCCAGCAACGAGGGCATCCCCAGCCGATGCAAGGCCTTGGCCACGCGGTCTTCAAACAGGTGTTCCAGCTTGTCCACTCGCCCTGAGGCGGATTGACCAAAGTCGGTGGTCAGGTGGCTCAGGCGTTCAGTGGCTTCTTGCAGGCGTTGTTGCGCTTCGGACTGGCTTTTGCGCTGAAAGGCCAGTCCGTCGTTGACCAGTGCCTCCATCGCTTTGCTGCCTTCTTGCTGCGCTTTGGCCAGCGCCCCCAAGCCTGCCAGCCAAACATGCTGCGCCGGCGGCGTCACGCTGTCGGGGGCGTTGGACTTGGGGTGGGTCTTGTGGGGGGTGTCTTTTGATGAGGCCATGGTGCACTTCCTGAACAGACTGCCACTGTAACCTGATGCCGCTACTTTGGGCTTTGGGTTGCAGCCAGCCGCTGTTTGCCGGAATCACCCAGCGATGCTTCTAAAATCAGCATTTGTTGGTGCAGCCTCCCGTGGCACCCTTGAGCAGACCCCATCCATGACCCTTCTTGTCACCGGCGCGGCCGGATTCATCGGCGCCAACTTTGTGCTGGACTGGCTGGCATCCAGCCAAGAGCCCATCATCAACCTCGACAAACTCACTTACGCGGGCAATCTGGAAACCTTGTCCAGCCTGCAAGGCGATGCGCGGCATGTCTTTGTGCAAGGCGACATCGGTGACGCCGAACTGGTCAGCCGCTTGCTGGCCGAGCACCAACCCCGCGCTGTGCTCAACTTCGCCGCCGAAAGCCATGTGGACCGCTCCATCCATGGCCCGGGTGATTTCATCGAAACCAACATCGTGGGCACCTTCCGCTTGCTGGAGTCGGTGCGTGGGTACTGGTCGGCTTTGTCTGAAAGTCACAAATCGGCTTTCCGCTTTTTGCATGTTTCTACCGATGAGGTGTATGGCTCTCTGGCCAAAGACGACCCCGCCTTTGCCGAGACGCACCGCTACGAGCCCAACAGCCCCTACAGCGCAAGCAAGGCCGCGTCTGACCACCTGGTGCGCGCCTGGCACCACACCTACGGCCTGCCGGTGCTCACCACCAACTGCAGCAACAACTATGGTCCGTACCATTTCCCTGAAAAACTCATCCCGCTGATGATCGTCAATGCACTGGCAGGCAAGCCCTTGCCGGTGTACGGCGACGGCATGCAGATCCGCGACTGGCTCTACGTCAAGGACCACTGCAGCGCGATTCGCCGCGTGCTCGAAGCTGGGCGTCTGGGCGAGACCTACAACGTGGGCGGCTGGAACGAAAAGCCCAACATCGAGATTGTGAAAACGGTGTGCGCGCTGCTGGACGAGTTGCGCCCCCGCGCCGACGGCCAGCCCTACGCCCAGCAAATCAGCTACGTGACCGACCGCCCCGGCCATGACCGGCGCTATGCCATCGATGCCCACAAGCTCGAGGCCGAATTGGGCTGGAAGCCGGCCGAGACCTTTGAAACCGGCATCCGCAAAACCGTGCAGTGGTACTTGGCCAACCCTCAATGGGTCAGCAATGTGCAAAGCGGCGCCTACCGCGACTGGGTCCAAAAACAATACCAAGCCTCATGAAAATCCTATTGCTTGGAAAAAATGGCCAGGTCGGCTGGGAATTGCAGCGCAGCCTGGCCCCCTTGGGCCCAGTGTTGGCGCTGGACCGCCACAGCACAGACTTTTGCGGTGACTTGAACCACCCGGAGCGCCTGGCGCAAACCGTGCGCGACTGGCGTCCCGACGTCATCGTCAATGCCGCCGCCCACACGGCGGTGGACAAGGCCGAGTCTGAACCCGACCTGGCCCGCTGTCTGAACGCCACCGCGCCCGCCGCGCTGGCGCAGGCCGCTGCCGCAATCGGTGCCTGGCTGGTGCATTACTCGACCGACTATGTGTTCAACGGTCAGGGCGACCAAGCTTGGCAAGAGGGCGATGCCACCGGGCCGCTCAGCGTGTACGGCCAGACCAAACTCGAAGGCGAGCAAGCCATTGTTGCCAGTGGTTGTAAACACCTGATTTTTCGCACCAGCTGGGTCTATGCGGCGCGGGGCGGCAACTTTGCCAAGACCATGCTGCGCCTGGCTGGTGAGCGCGAACGCCTCACGGTGATCGATGACCAACACGGCGCACCCACCGGCGCAGACCTGATCGCCGATGTGACGGCCCACGCCATCCGCCAAGCCATGGCCAACCCAGCATCGGCTTTGGCAGGCATTTACCACCTGGTGGCTTCGGGTGAAACCAGTTGGCACGGTTATGCCAGCCATGTGATCGCGCAGGCGCGGCAGCTTCACCCTGAGCAGGGCCTGAAAGTGACCGACATCGCCCCCGTGCCCACTACGGCTTTCCCGACGCAGGCCAAGCGGCCTTTGAATTCGCGCCTCAGCACCCACAAACTGCAGCAAGCCTTTGGGCTGGTGCTGCCGCCCTGGCAGCAAGGGGTCAACCGCATGCTGGCCGAGATTCTCTGAGCTGTCTTGGGCTTGCGGCACAATCTCCAGAACTTTGTGAACCTTCTTCGTCAACCCCGTTTCGCACCATGACCGACACCACCGCCGCCTCCACCGTTGCACCGCATGACCAAGCCCAGATCCTGGCGCAGGCCATGCCCTACATCCGCAAGTTCCACGGCAAGACACTGGTCATCAAATACGGCGGCAATGCCATGACCGACCCGGCCCTGCAGCAAGCCTTTGCCGAAGACGTGGTGCTGCTCAAACTGGTGGGCATGAACCCGGTGGTGGTGCACGGCGGCGGCCCACAAATTGAAACGGCTTTGAAGCGTCTGGGCAAAACCGGTGAATTCATCCAAGGCATGCGCGTGACCGATGCCGAAACCATGGAAGTGGTCGAGTGGGTGCTGGGCGGCGAAGTGCAGCAAGACATCGTCGGCATGATCAACCGCGCCGGCGGCAAGGCTGTGGGCCTGACGGGTCGAGACGGTGGCCTGATCCGTGCCAAAAAACTGCGCCTGGTGGATGCCCAAGACCCCAGCAAAGAATACGACGTGGGCCAGGTCGGCGAGATTGAAAGCATCGACCCCTCTATCCTGCAATGCCTGCAAGACGACGCCTTCATTCCGGTGGTCAGCCCCATTGGTTTTGGTGTCAACAACGAAAGCTACAACATCAACGCCGACGTGGTGGCCGCCAAACTGGCCGCCGTGCTGCAAGCCGAAAAGTTGCTCATGCTCACCAATATCCGGGGTGTGCTCGACAAAGAAGGCAACTTGCTCACCGATCTGACCCCCAGCCGCATTGACGAGTTGTGTGCCGACGGCACCATCAGCGGCGGCATGATTCCCAAAATTGCGGGCGCGCTAGATGCCGCCAAGAGCGGCGTCAACGCGGTGCACATCATCGACGGCCGAGTGCCCCACGCCATGCTGCTTGAGGTGCTGTCTGAGCAGGCTTTTGGCACCATGATCCGCAGCCGATAAAACCAGACCGACAGCAAGCGCGGCATTACAACAAAGGGAAGACATGGCAGTTTCAGATCCATCCTCAGAGCACGAGCACGACGAGGACGCGACGCCGGCACGCAAACGGCCACGCCCCGGTGAACGCCGGTTGCAGATATTGCAAACCCTGGTGGCCATGCTTGAGCAGCCCGGTGCCGAACGCGTCACCACCGCAGGCTTGGCCACCAAAATCGGCGTGAGCGAAGCGGCCTTGTACCGTCACTTCGCCAGCAAGGCGCAGATGTTCGAAGGCCTGATCGACTTCGTGGACCAGTCCGTGATCGGTTTGATTCGTCAAGTCACCGACCGCGAACCGGTGGGCCCCATCCAAGCCACGCGCATCGTGACACTGCTGCTGCAGTTTGCCGAAAAAAACCCCGGCATGTGCCGCGTCATGAACGGCGATGCGCTGGTGTTGGAGCACGAGCGCTTGCAAGAGCGCATCAACTTGCTGTTTGACAAGATCGAAGCGCAACTGCGCCAATCTCTCAAAGGCACCGATTCCGCCACGCCAACGGCCAATGCCCAAGTGACCGCATCCTTGCTGGTGTCCTTCATTCAGGGGCGCTTGCAGCGCTTTGCCCACTCGGGCTTCAAGCGTTTGCCATCAGAGCATTTGCAGGCGGCGTTGGGGCGGATGATTTAAGCAGGCTTTGGTTCTGCCTTGAGTCAGGGGGCTTGTAACTTCAGTGGTGGATTTGCAAGTTATGGCTTGCAAAAATAAAATTTATGGCCAATATGCAAGCCATGACTGACAATATCCGACTCCCCGATGAACTGGGCCGACAACTGCGTACGCGTCGCGAAGCGCTGGGCTTGAGCAAGTCCGCGCTGGCCGAAAATGCGGGCAAGGTCCGGGAAGTCATTTACCGGCTGGAGGCAGGCGAGGACTCCACCGTGTCCTCGCTTTTAGCGGTCATGGGGGCCTTGGGGTTGGTGATGCGCATGGAGCGCGCAGGCCTGCCAACGGCCAGTGAAGTCGCAGCCAGGTTCCTGGACGACGACGATGTTCCCTGAAAAAATTCGTTTGCTGAACGTCTCGATGGGCGGTGCCAACAACGCGGAAAAAACCGTGAAATGGGTCTGTTAATTGTGTTGATGTTGGAATTGCCTTACATTAATGTAAGGAAAATCAGGAGATCTGTAATATGACAATGGCCATGCTCACCAGCAAAGGACAAATCACCATTCCCGCCGATGTTCGTCGCGACTTGAAAGTTGATGCGGGTGATCGCGTCGAATTCATCCAAATCGCACCGGGTCGGTACGAATTTGTGGCTGCCACACAGAACGTCACTCAACTCAAAGGGATGTTCGGAAAACCGGCAAAAAAAGTTTCCATCGATGACATGAACAAAGCTGTTGCTCATCGTGCAGCGGCAGCAAGATGATTGGACTGGACACCAATGTCCTCGTGCGCTACATCATGCAAGACGATGCCAAGCAATCACCCAAGGCCACGGCACTGATCGAGTCATTGGATTCAGACCATCCGGGCTTCATCACCGTGGTTTCTGTGGTGGAGTTGTATTGGGTACTGACCTCTTGTTATGACCTGAGTGCACAGCAGGTCAAACAGGCGTTGGAAGTCCTGCTTCGAACCAAGCAGATCGTCGTAGATCGTGCCGATCAGGTGCTGCGTGCACTGCGGGTTTTTGATGAAGGCAAGGCAGATTTTGCAGATTGCTTGATTGAGCGCACAGCCGCTTCGGCAGGATGTGTGCAGACCATGACTTTTGACGTGGGTGCAGCGAAACACGCGGGGATGATGTTAATCCGCTGACGCAGGCGGCCCCGAACTGGACGACCGCACCATGGAAAAAGCCAAAAGCGATCCGCGTGTGCCCAAGGCGCTGCAGGCGCAGTTGGCGCAGGCTTGGGAGTCTGGGTATGGGTATGCAAAATAGGTTGATGAGTGCTTGTGACCTGAATGGTTAAGGCAATGGTGGCTTCAGCTCAGATGAATCTGGTCATTGGTCATCACGGGTTGTTTAACCCTCAAGGCCTCGGTAGATGACGAAATCTTTTACTAATTTTTTTCGACTCTGTGGTGACACGAACTTCAAGTGAAGTCATGAATGAATCTTCATGTCTTTGTAAGCCTGTTGGATTTCACGCACACCAGCATCGATCAATGAGCCATGGATGGCTGAATAGCCTAAGCGAAAATAGGCTTGGTTCTTGTTCGATGATTTACTGAAGAAAATATCACCTGGCTCAATCAAGACGCCACGAGCAGCGCATAAATCTGCCAAAGACTGGCTGTTCAAACTCTCAGGCCCCTTGATCCAGGCACCAGAACCTCCTTGTGAGGGCACGATTTCAAAATCTGGCAAATATTTTGAAAATGCACTGGTCAAAATTTCGCGTCGCTCTTTGTAAGTCACGTTCAACTTGCGCATAAATGCATCGTGGTGCCCTTGTGCAATAAACAAGCTGGCTGTGTGCGAGTTGTTGGTGGCTTCATGGCGCATGATCAATCGACGCAAGGCCCGAAGCTCGCGTATCAATTCAGCAGGTGCAACGATATAGCCAATTCTCAGGCCGTGCACCAGTGTTTTGGACAGGCTGCCAAGGTATATAACCCGACCATCCGTATCCAGGCTTTTCAGCGCAGGCAGAGGGCGTCCGGAAAAGTTCAACTCACTCTCATGGTCGTCTTCAAACAAAACAACATCACGTTTTTTGGCCAACTCCAAGATCTCCTGCCTGCGACTCAATGGCATGGTGACGGTGGTGGGGCACTGATGACTGGGGGTCACGTAAACATAGGCACATTGCCCCATGGCACGAGAGGCAGTCAGCCCGTTGGCATCCATGGGCAGTGCTTTGACATGGTCGCTGCGCAGCAAAAAGTTATTGCGCGCATCCGGGTACCCAGGGTCTTCAATGCCAACAACGGTTTTTTTATCCACCAACACATTGGCCAACAGGTAACAGGCCATTTGCGAGCCCGCTGTCACGAGAATTTCATCGCGCCTGGCCATGATGCCTCGTGCAGGCAACAATCGGTGTTGAATCTGCTCCACCAAGGCCTCAGAGTCGCGGTCAATATGGTTCTGAGCCCATTTCTTGACAGCCGGTACAAACAAGGCTTGGTGAGAGCAGGCGCGCCATTCTTTGAGCGGCACCAAGCTTGCGTCAAATTGGCCATAAACAAAAGGGTAAGCGTAATCCTGCCAGTTGGCAGGTTTGATGATGTTGCGTTGATTGATGAGGTGCGATTTAAACCGCTCGGACCACTTCAAGCCTGCGGTCACAGGTTCTGAAGGGGGCGATCGGTCTACCTGGCCAAGCAAAATATCGCCATTGACGATCAGCCCACTTCGAGGACTGGCAATCAAAAAACCCTTGTCAACGAGCACTTGTAAAGCCAGTGAAACCGTGTTGCGAGACAAGCCCAAGGCACTCGACAGCGCGCGACTGGTTGGAACTTTTGCGCCAGGCGGAATGAGGCCCATCAAAATGGAGTGCACCATCATCTCTCGCACTCGACCTTGAAGCGTGGCACTGTTGCCAGAAAATTTTGGAAAAAGTTTGGCCCAAATATCAGTGATTTCCTGTTTTTGCCGCATGCTTTTTATCCTGTCTTACTGTGATTGCGGCGACACCTGCTTGATGTGCTGGCATCAAGCAAGGGTTAACCCGGAATTATTTGAGAGTGGGTTTGAGGTTTTGTTTGTGAAGCCAACAAAATTTCAACTTATTGAATTTTGGCACTATACAAAATTTAATCTGGCACTATTTTTAAAAAATAGCTTTATCTACCATTGATTGAGGTCATGTGTGATGAGAGCATGTGAACCGATTTCAGTCCATCAAATTCCCGCAACTTTTTTACTGAAAAAACACCATGAAAAATCTGCTCAAAACACTGCTAGTCGGCTCAGCATTCACTTTCGGTCTCGTGTCTCTTGCCGTAGCGCAAACCAAGGTGGTGATCGGCCACTTTGGTGACCCGGCACCCTACAAAGCCATCGTTGCAGACGGTACGCTTGAAAAAGCGACTGGCTGGACCATTGAATGGCGTCAATTCGCTTCTGGTGCTGAGGTCAACGCGGCCATGGCCTCTGGCGGCATTGTGATCTCCGAGATCGGCTCTTCTCCACTGTCAGCAGGCCTGAGCTCAGGCCTGGACTATCAGATGATTTCTGTCGGCAAGGTCATTGACAGTTCAGAGGCTTTGGTGACCCGAAATGGGTCAGGTATTGACAAGCCCGCAGATTTGAAAGGCAAGCGCATCGCTGTGCCGATTGGATCCACAGCGCACTTCTCGCTGATGGGCGCTTTGAAGATGTACAACTTGACAGAGAAAGACGTGACGGTCGTCGGCATGTCGCCCGCTGAAATCGCAGCTGCCTGGGCTCAAAACGCGGTGGATGCAGCTTTCGTCTGGTATCCGGTCCAGGCCAAGATACGTGAAAACGGTAAGGTCATGACGACGGCAGGTGCCATTGCCAAAACCGGTTTCCCTACTTTCAATGGATGGGTTGCCACCAACAAATTTGCGGCGGCAAACCGTGCTGGCTTGGTGAACTTTTTGAAAGCCATGAACCAAATCAATGGTGACTACAGCAAGAACCGAGCTTCATGGACGGTGGATTCTCCTAAAACCAAGGCGGTCGCCACCAATGTAGGCATAACCCCCGCTGCCGTCGTGTCGGCGTTGGAAGGTGCAATCTATCCAGATGGCGAGTTGAATATGTCCGCAAACTGGATGGGCGGTGGTGCAGCCACGACCATTAAATCCACCGCCGACTTCCTGAAGGGTGCGGGCCGTATCAGCGTAGCCGCTGACAGCTACACCAAGTTCGTGAATCCCGAGTTCGCCAAAGCCGCCGCTGGCAAGTAATTGGCTTTGCATGTTCGCGTGCTGCGCTGACCTGTTCAGGCTGGCTCAGCACGTGGCTCAAACCTCTCGAGGTCCTCAATGACAGCACTTGCCATTAAAAACGCGTCGGTTTATTACCCTGTCCCTGGCAAACCACCCGTTCATGCTCTCCAAAGCATCAACCTCGAGATTCATGAAAAAGATTTTGTGGTGGCATTGGGTGCATCTGGCTGTGGCAAATCAACGCTGTTGAATCTGATCGCAGGATTCATGGCCCCAAGTGAAGGGGAGATATCTCTGAACGGTGAGGTTGTCACGGGCCCTGGCGCTGATCGCTCTGTGGTGTTTCAAAAACACGCCCTGCTGCCCTGGCTGAATGTGCTGGACAACGTCGCTTTCGGCTTGAAAATTCAAGGGCATGGCAAGGTCAAGCGGGAAGCTATTGCGCGCGAGTTCATCAAGCTGCTGGGTCTAGAGCAATTTGAGCAATCGGCCACCTATGAGTTGTCGGGGGGGATGCAGCAACGAGTCGGGATCGCTCGGGCACTGACCAGTGACCCAGCGATCTTGCTGATGGACGAGCCATTGGGTGCATTGGATGCGCTGACCCGAGAGCGAGCGCAAGAGCTGATTTTGAAAGTTTGGCGCGACACTGGAAAGATGGTTTTTTTCATCACCCACAGCGTTGAAGAAGCGTTGTTCATGGGGACAAAATTGATTGTGATGTCACCTCGTCCCGGTCGAATATCACACGTCTTTGACTTGCCGTTTAGTCAACGTTATTTTGAAACGGGCAATGCCAGAGCGATCAAAGCGTCCTCTGAATTTATTGAACTGAGAGAAGAAATATTACAGATCATCTTTGCTGATGAGGCAGGAGCTCACGATGAGTGACAACCGTTCAACGACTGGCAAAGGCATCAAGGCAAGTTGGATGAAAGCCAAACCCGCTAAGCCGGGTGAAATTTATGGCGTTCCAGGTCAAGGTGAAAGCCTCAAGATTAGCGTTGTAGTGATTTTTGGCTTGATCTTTGTATGGTGGTTGGTGACTTACGCGGGATACATCAAACCACTTTTTCTGCCATCACCCATGGGCGTCATAGACGCTTTTCTGGTCATCTTGAGAGACGGATTTACAGGGGCTAGCTTTTGGGAGCACACCTGGGTCAGCACATTGAGGGTTTTCAGTGCTTTCTTGTTGGCTTGTATCGTAGGTATCCCACTGGGCATTGCGATGGGGATGAGCCCAATTGCACGCGGTATTTTCGACCCTCCTATTGAGTTCTACCGACCCATTCCACCCTTGGCTTACTTGCCGCTCATGATCATCTGGTTTGGCATTGATGAGCTGTCCAAGGTTTTACTGATTTTTCTTTCTGTACTTGCCCCTATGGCTTTGGGTGCCCGCGCTGGTGTCAAGTCGGCCGCAATTGAACAAATTCATGCCGCCTATTCGTTTGGCGCAACCCGCTGGCAAGTGATTCGCTTGGTCGTTTTACCGTCTGCGATGCCAGAAATTTTTACAGCAATGCGTGTTGGTATCGGTTTTGGCTGGACAACACTCGTCGCCGCCGAAATGGTCGCTGCCACCTCTGGCTTGGGGTACACGGTTTTATCGGCATCTCGATTTTTGCAGACGCCGATTGTCATCATGGGCATTGTGGTGATCGCTGCCATTGCTTATGCCTTTGACCACCTGGTGCGTTTTGTTGAGCGACGCGTTGTGCCCTGGAAGGGGCGTGGGTGATTCATTTCAAACCTTTTTGAAAGTACGGCATGACGATTGAATATTTGAAAAAAGCCACCCCTTCGCAACTGGCCATCGACACGGCAACTTCAGAGACGGTGCAGCTTTTGCTGGTAGATATCCAAAAGAATGGCCGCGAAGCAGTTGAAAAGTACGCGCGCGACTTGGACGGCTGGCACGGCAGTATCGTGGTGAGTGAAGATGACTTTGTGAATGCATCAAAAAAGTTATCACAAGGTGTCAAAGACGACATCGTCTTTGCGCACGCTCGCATCAAGGACTTCGCTTTACGTCAGCGGGAGTCACTGCATGAATTTGAAGTCGAACTGATAGACGGCCTGATTGCAGGGCAAAAACTGATCCCGGTCAATACGGCTGGCTGCTACGTGCCAGGGGGTAGATATGCCCACGCTGCATCAGCCATCATGAGCGTCTGCACGGCCAAGGTGGCTGGTGTGCCCAACATTGTGGCCACCTCACCGGGTCACAAAGATGCGGGCATCAACCCCGCCATTTTGCACACCATGAAGTTGTGTGGTGCCGACATTGTGTTGGCACTGGGTGGTGTACAAGGCATTGCTGCGATGGCCTATGGTTTGTATTCACCCAAAGCTGCCGATGTGATCGTTGGCCCTGGCAACCGCTTTGTGGCAGAGGCCAAGCGCGCATTATTTGGCCGCATCGGTATTGATGTACTGGCGGGGCCGACAGAGTCCGCCATCATTGCGGATGAAACAGCCGATGTGAATTTGGTTGCAGCCGATCTTGCTGGTCAAGCTGAGCATGGCCCGGATTCCCCGGTCTGGCTGTACACCACGTCACGCGAGTTGGGGCTCAAGGTCATAGAGCTCATGCCCTCCGTGATTGCCGCGCTGCCCGAATTGGCCCGCAATGCAGCTACGGCTGCATGGCGTGATTATGGCGAGGTCGTGTTGGTCGGAAGCCGCGAGGAAATGGTAGAGGTCAGTGACCAATACGCGCCGGAGCATTTACAAGTTTTTGCCAAAGACCTTGACTGGTGGTTGAGCCATCTGACCAATTACGGTTCATTGTTTTTGGGTGAAGAAACCACGGTGGCTTATGGCGATAAATGCGCTGGCCCGAACCATATCTTGCCGACACGTGGCGCTGCTCGCTACTCAGGGGGTCTGAGCGTCGGCAAGTTCATCAAAACCGTGACCTACCAACGTCTCACGCAAAGCGCCAGTCGTGCTGTAGGGCAGGTTGCAGCCAGAATTTCGCGCCTTGAAGGCATGGAAGGACATGCGCGCACCGGTGACATCCGGTTGAAAAAATACTATCCGCAAGAGGCCTTTGAGCTGGGCACCTTGGCTGGCCATGAACACTGATCAAGCCATGTCCTCAAGCATCTCCACACCCACTTCTGCCATGCTGCTTGAGCCTGACGGCTTGTGGTTCGGCAAAGACTTGAGCACCAGCGAGCCGATACCTGAAGAAGCCATCGAGCGCGCCATTGCTCTCATGCGTTCGGGACGCTTGCACCGTTACGGTGAGCAAGGCAAGGGTTACCCTGAGCCTTCGCTGCTGGAGCAAGAGTACGCTGAGTATGTGGGCAGCAAATACTGCGTGGCCGTCAGTTCCTGCGGTGCGGCAATGTTCATTGCGCTGAAGGCACTGGGTGTGAAAACGGGAGACAAGGTGTTAACCAATACCTTCACACTGTCTCCGGTACCGGGGGCCATTGCCCATGCTGGCGCTGATGCGATTTTGATCGAAACCAGCGACAACTACATGACTGACTTGGCTGACCTGGAGCGCAAGGCAGCGACAAGTGGTGCCAAAGTTTTTTTGCTTTCGCACATGCGCGGTCACATTGTTGACTTGCAAGCCATCAAAGCCATTTGCGATCACAACGGCATCGCGATCGTGGAAGACTGCGCTCACACCATGGGCGCAAAATGGGATGGCAAACACACGGGTACTTGGGGCGATGTGGGTTGTTACAGCGCGCAAACTTACAAACACATCAACTCGGGTGAAGGTGGTTTGCTGGTGACCGATGACGAGGATGTCGCAGCCCAAGCCATATTGATGTCGGGTTGCTACATGATGTACGACCAGCATGTCCTCAGGCCCAACGCAGAGGTGTTTGAGCGCTGGAAGTACGTCACACCCAATTTCAGTATGCGCATGTCAAACTTGGCCGCTGCCTTGCTGCGTCCCCAAATTGGGCAGTTGGCTGATCGTGGCCGCCGTTGGAATCACATTTACGCCACACTTGAGCGCGAGCTGACAAAAGCAGAACACGTGTCGATTCCCGCGCGCGATCCAAGAGAAGAATTCATTGCCAGCTCGATTCAATTCACCTTGAATCTAAAGCCACATCAAATTGAGCAATTTCTCAAGCAATGCGGTTTGCGTGGGCTCTACATCAAGTGGTTTGGCACCCCTGCACCAGTCGCATTTACCAGCAATTACGAGCACTGGCATTACCTTGCCTGCAAGCCAGAAATTCCAAATTCAAAGGCCGTTTTGGATCAATTGCTGGATTTACGAACGCCCTTGTCGCTGACCGACGAGGACTGCGTTTTGATCGGGAAAATTGTCTTGGTTTCTACCCAGATAGCCGCAGCCACTTAGAGACCACGGGTACTGCATCCATTTCAAACCACAAAAGAAAGCACGAATGAAAATCACCAACTTCCCCCGAGTTCGCATCACCCATGGTCCTACACCGCTTGAATTCATGCCCCGAATGACGGAGGCATTGGGTGGCCCCAATCTTTACATCAAACGGGACGACTGTACTGGGCTGGGCTCTGGTGGTAACAAAACGCGCAAGCTGGAGTTTTTGATGGCCGATGCCGTCAAGCATGGTGCAGACACCATCATCACGCAAGGTGCCACCCAATCGAATCACGCACGTCAGACCGTGGCCATCGCTGCCAAGATGGGCATGAAGTGCGAAATACTGCTCGAAGATCGCACCGGTTCTAAAGTAGAAAATTACAAAAAATCCGGAAACGTTTTCCTCGATCTTTTGTATGGTGCCAACGTGCAAGAAGTGCCAGGCGGAACAGACATGAATGCCGCTATGGCCAAGCTGGCCGAAGAGCTGGTTGCCAAAGGCCAGAAGCCCTACGTCATTCCTGGCGGCGGCTCTAACCCCATTGGCGCACTGGGTTACGTGGTTTGCGCTTTGGAGTTGGTCGACCAGTTCAATACCCAAGGCTTGAATGTCAGTTGCGTGGTGCACGCCACCGGAAGTGCCGGCACACAGGCTGGTTTGGTGGCTGGATTTGAAGGCACACGCAGTCAGATTCCGGTGCTGGGCATCGGCGTGCGTGCTCCTAAAGAAGCCCAGGAAACCAACGTCTACAACCTGGCCGTCAAAACAGCCGAACTCTTGGGTGTGCCCGGCAGCATCGGTCGCGACAGCGTGAAAGCCAACTGCGACTATGTGGGTGGTGGTTACGGCATCCCGACAGACGGCATGATTGAAGCCGTGACCATGATGGCCAGACTCGAAGGCATATTGCTTGACCCCGTGTATTCGGGCAAGGGCATGGCTGGCCTGATTGATTTGTGCCGCAAGGGGCATTTCAAGAAGGGAGAAAACGTCGTTTTCCTTCACACCGGTGGCTCGGTAGCGCTGTACGGTTACATGGATGCTTTTAGTGGTTTGAAACCTCTTTAATTCCTGACTTGATGACGACGCTTGGGCCGGGTTTTGCTTTTGATTTCACAAAATCACTTGCACCGGCTTGGCTTTTGTGGCGGGTGGCTATTTGATCGCCACTCAATGAGCAATATCTCAAGGAGTCACCATCATGATCGGTGTTTTAGGCGGGATGGGACCCTTGGCAACCCTTGATTTCTTCAGCAAAGTTATTTCGGCAACGCATGCCAAAGAAGATGCCGATCATGTACCGATTCTGATGCAGTCCGACCCTCGTATTGCGCCGCGACCCGCAGCAATTTTGAATGGGGGCCGTTCGCCACTGCCTGAATTGATGGCCGGGCGAGATCGCCTGATTGCCGCTGGAGCCATGGCCTTGGCCATGCCTTGCAACACCGCACATTTTTGGTACCCCGATCTGCTGAAGGGATGTACAGTTCCTTTTTTAAGCATTGTGGATGCGAGTGTCAATCAGCTCCTGCTGCTGGCTGATGCGGGTTCAAAAATCGGCGTGATCGGCACACGCGCTACTTTGGCGGCCCAAATTTTTGATCCAGTACTGCACCGCGCGGGCTATACCGTCGTTTTGCCAGACGAGATCGCAATGAGCACCTTGGTTTTGCCTGGGATTGAGCGGGTCAAGGCTGGCGACGCTTTGAGCGCAGGAAAGCTCATTGAAAAAGCTGTTGAGTCACTGCTGAACCAAGGCGTAAGCGCAGTGATTCTGGCTTGCACCGAAACACCTTTGGCGCTGGATGCGATCCAATCACCGCTTCGCACGCAGTGTGTTGACAGCACTGCGGCACTGGCCATAGCCTGCGTGGCTTGGTGGCAGACCCAAAAAGATGGCACAAATGACCAGAGATCCGGCTTTTGAAGACTTGGCTTCGCTGGCTACGATTGCCGGCGAGCAGGCTGCGAGTCAGGGTCTGAGTGCCATAGAGCATTGCCTCCAAATAGAGGCGCCCCTACACATCCACTTTTGACATCTTGGCTGCTGACGATGCAAAGACCTTGAAGCCTGCCGCCCCAGCAACCAGGGCCCTCATTCAAAGCACCTCACCAATTCCAAAGCGTCCCATCATGCTGCAGCCTGTTTACTGGCAAATAAGCCCTTTGATACGGGTACTTGGCAGCGAGCTTTTCGTCGATGTCCACCCCGTGGCCGGGTGACTCGCCGCAGTGCATCATGCCGCGCTCAAAACGGTAGTCGTGCGGAAAGACCGACAGCATTTCTTCGCTGTGCGGCATGTACTCCTGCACGCCAAAGTTGGGCACCCAGGTGTCAAAGTGCAGTGCTGCGCCCATGCACACGGGCGACAGGTCGGTCGCTCCGTGGCAGCCGGTGCGCACTTGGTACAGGCTGGCCAGGTCGGCGATGCGGCGCAGCTTGCCTTCGGCGCATGTGCAGGCGGCGTTGGGGCAGATGCTTTGTCGGGCGTGGGCCTTGGCTGTGCAGGTCGGCAGTATCACTGCCAGGTTTCACGCCATTGGCTGAATTCACTGGGACGCAGGCGGTAACGGGCCATATTGCCTTCGTGAAGATGGAGCAGTTGCGTTTCCACGACCTCAATGAAGCGGGGGCGATGCAGAGCCTCTATTTTTTGAGCAACTTGCTGAATGTGGCGCACAGCTTGCAACTTGCTCATTTGCTGGCGCACCACATGGGTGACTACCTCGGCAATCTTTTCTCGGTATTGCAAACGGAAATGATCAGGATCGCCCAGGGACTGACGCGCCGCTGAATAACGGGCGCACGAACGCTTGTAAGCCCAGACGAACACATCGCGCAGTAGCTCGGTGCGATGGAGTTCGTACACACCCAACAACGCGCTGATGTACAGGGGCTGCGGAACGTCGACAAATGACAGCGGACATAAGTTGCGCTGGATCATGGGGATGTTGGCAGCCAAACGAGAGACGCGCTTGTTGACGTCCACAAACGGTTGCAGATAAGGCAAATGCACCATCACAAAAAATGCCTGCTCAAACGGGTCACGGATCGCCGCTGCAGTGTCCAGCACCTGGTCAAAACATTCCTCGATGCGTTGCGGGCCTTCCAGCGGTAGAAAAGTAGTTTGTCCAATACCCACTGGAATTGAACGCAAACGACCACTGGCGGTGGGATCGTCCAGCAAGTTGTCGCTGAGCAATGCGTGCAGATTCAGCAACGTGTAGCGGTTGAAGCCGATGTCATGTGAAGCATCGATCAAAAACTCAATGGCTCCCTTGTGATTGAGGATCATCTGCGCCTCTAAGGCATTTTTGCCCGTGGCAGCCTCGCCCGCTGAAATCAAGCGCTCGGTTTCGAGCAAAGAATAAGTGTTGCCCTCCAGGCGGCTGGAGTTCCACGACAAGTCAATCAACAAGCGATCGGCCAGTTGCCTGGCGTAAGTGCCAGCGGGTTCATGGCCTCCCAAGACCTGCCCCTGCAGCAGCAGTTCATCACGAATGTCCTGGCTCAAGTAATAGGTTTGGTTGGGCCGATAGCGGTCCAGAAAATCACGCTCGTACCCGACAGGTTGACGCAGCATCAAGGGCTGACGCACCAGCGCCTCGACCTCACGGGCATCGGCCGACAAGGGAATCGTCGTGTCAGCATGCGCCATGACAAGGCTTGTGCGTGGCGGCATGGCCTGCTCGGCTGAGTCAACAGGCTTGATGCGCCAATACTTCACCGCACGGGCCTGACCTTCGCGGCGAACCCGATGCTGGGCCATTAGCGCATTGAGCCAACGCTGCAAAGTTCGCCGATTGGGCGCAGACGGCAGGCTTCGTTCGATTTGATCAATCGCGACACCCTCTGGATATTGGGCGATGACATCCTCTACCGATTGGTATGCTTGCATCAAAGGGGCGTTGGCCATCTGGGCTCCTGTCGCGAAAATTAAATTGCGACATTTATACCTGATAAATGTCGCAATACTATTATCGCGACATTTTGGTCAAGAGGAAAGGAGCGATCTGTTTCGGGTGCGAATGACTAGGATTTTGTATTGCATGAAACCGGAGAGGCATGGTTCGCGCAATGATTGAAGCGCTGGGCGGGGTGATCACGAGTCGCTGATGTCAACGACCCTCACCAATTCCAAAGCGTCCCATCATGCTGCAGCCTGTTCACCGGCAAATAAGCCCTTTGGTACGGGTACTTGGCCGCCAGTTTCTCGTCGATGTCCACCCCGTGGCCGGGTGACTCGCCGCAGTGCATCATGCCGCGCTCAAAGCGGTAATCGTGCGGAAACACCGACAGCATTTCTTCGCTGTGCGGCATGAATTCTTGCACGCCAAAGTTGGGCACCCAGGTGTCAAAGTGCAGTGCTGCGCCCATGCACACGGGCGACAAGTCGGTAGCGCCGTGGCAGCCGGTGCGCACTTGGTACAGGCTGGCCAGGTCGGCGATGCGGCGCAGGTGGGTGATGCCGCCCGCGTGGACCACGGTGGTGCGGATGTAGTCGATCAGTTGTTTTTCGATCAGCGTCTTGCAGTCCCAGATGCTGTTGAAAATCTCGCCCACCGCTATGGGCGTGGTGGTGTGGTGGCGTATCCAGGCAAACGCGTCCTGGTTCTCGGCCGGGGTGGGGTCTTCCATCCAGAACAGGCGCACAGGTTCCAGTGCTTTGCCCAATTGCGCTGCCTCGATGGGTGTTAAGCGGTGGTGAACGTCGTGCAGCAGGTGGATATCTGGGCCGACGGCTTCGCGCACGGCTTCAAACAGGCCGGGGGTGTGGCGCAAATACTTTTCGGTGCTCCAGTCGTGCTCGCTGGGCAAGTTGCCGTCAGCGGGTTCGTACATGCGGTTCGCACTGTTCACACCACTCACGCCATAAACCTTGTTTAAGCCGGGTACGCCGCTCTGGGCCCGGATGGCCAGGTAGCCTTCTTCCTTGTGGCGCAAAACTTCGTCCACGGTTTCTGCCGTGTCGCGGCCATTGGCGTGGCCATAGACCATCACCCCGGTGCGGCTGCGCCCGCCCAGCAGCTGGTACAGCGGCATGTTCGCCATCTTGGCCTTGATGTCCCACAGCGCGGTGTCCACGGCGGCAATGGCGCTCATGGTCACCGGCCCGCGCCGCCAGTAAGCGCCTTTGTAGAGGTATTGCCAGATGTCCTCGATCTGCTGCGGGTCGCGCCCGATCAGGCAGGGCAGAACATGCTCTTCGAGGTAGCTGACCACCGCCAGTTCGCGGCCGTTGAGCGTGGCATCGCCCACGCCGTAAACGCCTTGGTCGGTCTCGATCTTGAGGGTGACGAAGTTGCGGCCGGGGCTGCAGACGATGACGCGGGCGGCGGTGATTTTCATGGCTCAGGCCCCGGTCAGTTGCTGAACAGCATGGTCCACGCCGTGCTGCAGGATGTGTTGGTGCCAGTGCGTCACGCGGGCCGTCCAGGCTGCGTCTTGGGGCAGGGCGCTGCCCCACAGGTCTTCGCGGGCCAGCAGGAAGCGCACGCAGGCCTCGGGCGTGGTGCGTTGCGCGGCACCCAATGCCATCAGGCTCTCGGCTTGTGGGTCGTTCAGGGCATAGGCCTGGCCTTGCTCGTCCACGCCCAGCGTGTAGCGCACAAACAC
>JBIKRC010000160.1:0-5301 GCA_044349375.1 Limnohabitans sp. | reverse complement strand
ATGCTGATCCATCCTCAAATTGACCCCGTCGCCCTGCAATTGGGCCCCTTGGCCATCCACTGGTACGGCCTGACCTATTTGGCTGCTTTTGGCCTGTTTTTCTGGCTGGGCGTGCGGCGTCTGGGTCATTCGCCCTTCAAAAACCTGCCGCAGTGGCAAAAGCGCGATGTGGAAGACATCCTGTTTTTGGGCGTGCTGGGCGTCATCTTGGGCGGGCGCGTGGGTTACTGCCTGTTTTACAAACCGGCTTATTACCTGTCTAACCCGCTCGAAATTTTCGCCATCTGGCAAGGTGGCATGAGTTTTCATGGCGGCTTGTTGGGGGTCATTGTGGCCATGCTGTGGTTTGCCCGCACCCGCCAGCGGCCTTTCTTGCAGGTCATGGACTTTGTGGCGCCCTGTGTGCCCACAGGTCTGGCGGCTGGCCGCATTGGTAATTTCCTGAACGGCGAACTTTGGGGTCGAGTGGCAGATCCTTCCTTGCCTTGGGGCATGGTGTTCCGGGGTGCGGGTGATTTGCCGCGCCATCCGTCGCAGCTGTATCAAATTGCCTTGGAAGGCTTGCTGCTGTTTGTGTTGCTCTGGTGGTTTGCCCGCAAAGACCGCCCAACAGGCCAGGTGTCCGGGGCCTTTTTGCTGGGCTATGGTGTTTTCCGCTTCGTGGCCGAATTTTTCCGTGAACCCGATGCGCACTTGGGACTTTTGAGTCTGGGCATGAGCATGGGGCAGTGGCTGTGTGTGCCGATGATTCTGGGCGGCATCTGGATGATGCGCCGCAAGTTTGCCTGAAAACCTGGCGCCTGTAATCCGGACCGAGCGAGCCGATTCAGCTTGGGTCCAGGAAGTTTTTATTTTGGCTGCAAGGTCTCGGAAGGCAGTTCACCGAACAGCTTCTTGTAATCCTGCGCGAACTGGCTCAGGTGCCAAAAGCCCCAGTGGCAGGCAATGTCCTGGATGGTGACGCCAGGCGAGGCTTGGCGCAGGGCGCGGCGCACGCTGTTCAGGCGCAGTGAGCGCAGGTACTTGATGGGCGTGGTGCCCAGCACGTCCTGAAAGCAGTAATTGAGCTTGCGACGGCTCGTGCCCACGCGGCTGCACACCTCTAAGATGGACAGCGGCTCGTCGGCGTGGCCCAACATCAGCTCGCAGGCGCGGTCCACCAGTTTTTTGCGCCGTTCCAAGTTGGGCAACTCGGAGGTGTCGACCTGCGCGGGCAGGGCTTCCAGCCATTCCATCAAGATTTCGTCTCGCAACTGGCGCAAGGCCTGCTCATCATGCTGACGGTTAGCCAGGGCGCTGGCTTGATCCAGCACCGTGAGCTGCAGATCCCGAAGCATCTGTGCCTTGATGTCGGTGGTGGGCAGCACCAGCTGCTTTTCGAGCCAATGGGCCAGGGGCTTTTGGTACATGCGCTCCCACAGCGGGTTGAGCAGGCTGCGGTTGACCACCACGGCAATCAGGGTGAAGTGGGGCGGGGTGGTCAGGTCCACCTCGTCGCCCTTGCCACACATGATGGCGTGGGCGGGCACCCGCTGGGCGTTGAAAAACAGGTCCGGCGAGTCCTGCAGCGCCATGGCAAAGCCGTAGACGCTGTCGTCGAGCCGCCCGCGCTGGCGCAGCGCAATGCTGGTGTCTTCGCGCAGCAGGGTTACCTCAGGCAGTTGCACTTGATGTATTCGCCCCTTGAACTGACCGGGCGAGAGCTGCTCGTACTGCAGCGCCCAGCCCTGCTGGGCCAGGGCGTGCTGGTCCATGTCCTGGGTGTCCAGCACCTGAGCCCAGGGTGAAGAGGGGGCATGATGGGGGGCGGGTGTGCTCATCAAAGGCTCAAAACACGGCGCAAATTCATGCCCCTGAGTGTGCCTGTTTCGGGAGCCGAGGCTTTTTCGTGAAAACCCGGGGTTTCTCGTGCCCAAACTTGATAGTGCTCGGACAGGCTTGTGCCTAGCATTGGAGAAACCCTGAAAGACACCCTCAATGAGCCTGCGCATTGCCGTTTTGCTGACCAACGACGATACCTCGGCGTTTGCCGCGCATTTCCCGAACGACGGTCAAAAGGTGGTGCAGCTGCTGCAACCTCTTCGGCCCCATTGGTCTTTTGAGGTGGTGCCGGTCAAGGACGGGGTGTTGCCCGCTAGCCCCGAGGACTTTGACGGCTACGTCATCACCGGCAGCCCAGCCTCGGTCAACGACGACAGCTTGCCCTGGGTGGGTCAGCTGCTGGATTTCATCTGCGCCGTGAACGCCGCACGCCAGCCGCTGGTTGGCCTGTGCTTTGGCCACCAGGCGGTGGCTCGGGCGTTGGGTGGTCGGGTGGCGCGCAACGCCGCAGGCTGGGGCCTGGGCACCGCGCCCACGCATTGGCATGTAGATCGCCCCTGGATGACGCCACCCCAGGCCACCACCACCTTGATGGCTGCGCACAACGAGCAGGTTACCCGCATGCCCGCAGGCGCGGTGTGTCTGGGCGGCAGTGACTTTTGCCCCATCGGCTCGATGCAAATCGGCCAGCACATCTGGACCACCCAGTTTCACCCTGAGATGCCACTGGTGTTCATGAAGGCTTTGCTGGGCTACCTGGACGACAAGCTCGATGCCGACACCATGGCCCGTGCCCATGCCAGCCTGAACAACGCTGCCGATGTGCCGCTGTTTGGGCAATGGATGGTGCAGTTTTTTGATGAATGTTTTGAAAGAGCGCAATGACGGTTTGGAACCCCACCGACGATGGCCACGCTGACTTGGCGGACCACGACAGCTATCTGAACGGCACGCCGCACAACACCTTCCAGCGCCTGCGCGACGAAGACCCCATGGCCTGGTGCAACTGGGCCGATGGCCAGGGCTTTTGGTCGGTCACGCGGCATGCCGATATTTTGGAGCTCAACCGCAACCACCAGCGCTTGTCTTCGGCCCAGGGCATCCGCATGGAAGACCAGTCGCACGAGGAGTACATGGCGCGGCGGACTTTTCAGGAGACCGACCCGCCCGAGCACACCCGCACCCGCATGCTGGTGGCCAAGGCCTTTTCCAAGCCCATGATGGCGCTGTACGAAGACCAGATCCGGGAGCTGTGTGTGGGCATCCTCGATCAGGCCCTGGCGCTGGGCGAGTTTGACGCCACGCACCACATTGCCCGCCAGTTGCCCATGCGCATGCTCGGGCGCATCGTGGGGCTCCCCGAAGAAGACCTGGATTGGCTGGTGGACAAGGGCGATGCACTCATGGGCAACACCGACAGCGATTTCACCAGCCATGTGGTCGACAAGATGGACACCGAGGCCTACCGCTTCATGCCGTTTCGCTCGCCCGCCGGGGCTGACTTGTACGACTACGCAGCCCAGTTGATGGAACGCAAGCGCGAATCGGGCGACACCAGCGGCGTGCTGCACCTGATCACCCAGCCCGATGCGCAGGGCAATGTGATCAGTGACACCGAATTTCGCAACTTCTTTTGTCTGCTGGTGGCCGCGGGCAACGACACCACGCGCTATTCGATCGCTGCCGCTTTGCACGCGCTGGCCAACCAGCCCGGCCTCATGGCGCAGCTCAAGGCGGTGCAGGGCGAAGCCGCCTGGGAGGGCGTGGCCGACGAGTTCATCCGCTGGGCCTCGCCCGCCACGCACTTTCGCCGCACCGCGACCGAAGACTTTGAATACCACGGCAAACAAGTCAAGGCGGGCGACAAGGTGCTGCTCTGGTTCATCTCCGGCAACCGCGACGAGCGGGCCTTTGACCGGCCGTTCACCGTCGACCTGAGCCGAGGCGTGAACCGCCACCTGGCGTTCGGGCAGGGCGGGGCGCATGCCTGTTTGGGCATGTGGCTGGCCCGGCTGGAGTTGCGCGTCTTGATGCAAGAGCTGATCAAGCGTGTGGACCGCATCGAGCAAACGGGTGAGCACGCCTTTTTGCGATCCAACTTTGTCTCGGGCATCAAGCTTTTGCCCGTGCGCATGCACTCAATCTGAAAGGAACCACCATGTCAAATGTTCAAGAACGCCTGCGGGTGCTGTATTGCGACCACCTGGCCATTGCGCGGGGCAAATACGTCACGCTCAAACCGGGTCAGGGCGGCGGTGCCCGCTTTTGCCGGGGCACTTTTGGCGTCACTTACGAAAAAGAGCTGATCCCGGCCCCGGGTGCGATGGTCATGGAAGGCCTGCCCGACATGGAGGCCGTCTACACCCCCGAGGACATCCGCCCCGGCTGGCAGCCCTTCACCCAAGTGGCGATTGGTGACCTCAAAGCCAACGACGGCACCCCCCTGCCCATGTGCGGGCGCAGCGCCTTGAAGCGCGCCGTGGCCGACTGGCAGGCCATGGGCTATGAACCAATGGTGGGCATTGAGCTCGAAGCCTTTGCCTTCCAGATCGAGCCCGACGGCTCGCTCAAGCCTTATGACACGCCCGCGGCCCATGTGTATTCCACAGGCCCCTTTTCCGACCCGAGGGGCTTCACCGACGCCCTGTGGGAAAAAGCCACGGCAGCGGGCTTTCGCATCGACAGCATGAACACCGAATACGACGCGCCGCAGTTCGAATTCACGCTCACCTACGACCGCGCAGTCAAGGCGGTGGACGACATCTTCTTGTTCCGTCTGCTGGCGCGCGAAGTCGCTTTCCAGCACGGCATCGTGCTGACCTTCATGCCCAAGCCCATCCTCACTGTGGGCGGCAGCGGCGTGCACATCAACTTCAGCCTGCGCGATGGCCAAGGCCACAACGTGATCTCGGGCGGGCACGACGCCAGCCTGTTCAACGCCCTCACACTGGGCTGCACCGCTGGACTGATGCACCACCACCAGGCGCTGGCGGGCTTGTTGGCCCCCTGCACCAATTCTTACCAACGCCTGCAACCGGCCAGCCTGTCTGGCTTTTGGAAAAACTGGGCGGTGGACCACCGGGGCGTGACGGTGCGCCTGTCGGCCGAAACTGGACCCGGCGCCCGCATTGAGCACCGCATGGGCGACGCTGCGGCCAACCCTTACACCCACACGGCTGCAGTGTTGCAGGCGGCGCGCCTGGGCGTGGTCAATGCTTATCCGCTCCAACCCTTCGAAACAGGTGACTGCCTCGAAAACAAGGACGCTACTCAAAGCGTGGCTGAAAACTTGGCCGGTGCCTTGGACGCGCTGGAAGCCGACACGGCCCTCACCCAGGCGCTGGGCGAAGGCCTGGTGGCCAACCATGTGGGCATCAAACGCCACGAGATCGAACGCACCGCAGGCCTGGAAGGCAACGCGCTGCGCGACCATTACATCCGATTCATCTGATCTGAAAGAACCCAACCCATGCCCCAAGT
>JBIKRC010000158.1:0-5315 GCA_044349375.1 Limnohabitans sp. | reverse complement strand
TGCCCCACGAGCGTGTGGCCCGAATTCGCGAGGTGCAGCAGTTGGTGCTGCACTGTTTGTGTGATGGCATTGACACCCAGTTGTTGGGTGAACAGGAGTCTTATTAAATGAAACGTCAACTTCAAACAGGGGTCTACGGTGCCGTGTTGCTGGCCACTTTGGCCAGCCTGAGCGCTTGCGCACCGATGATCCTTGGCGGTGCCGTCATGACCGGTGTGGTGGCCACTGACCGCCGCACCACAGGCACCCAGGTCGAAGACGAGACCATCGAATTCAAGGTGGCCAATGCAGTTCGCCAAGAAATGGGCGAGCGCATCCACCTGAATGTGACCAGCTTCAACCGTCAGGTTTTGCTCACGGGCGAGGTGCGCACCGCCGCCGACAAGGAGCGTGCCGAAAAAATTGCTTCGAGCCAGGAAAACGTCACTGCGGTGGTCAATGACTTGGTTGTCATGCCCATCAGTTCACTGACCCAGCGCTCCAAAGACGTGGTCCTCACCGGCAGGATCAAGGCGGCCTTTGTGGACGCCAAGGATTTGCAGGTCAATGCATTTAAGGTGGTGACGGAGCGCGGCACGGTGTACCTGATGGGCCGTGTCACGCCCCGTGAAGCCAAGCGGGCTACGGAAATCGTGCGCGGCATGAGCGGTGTGTCCAAGGTGGTGCGCGTCTTTGAGGAAATCCCTGAGCAAGAGCTGCAGCGCCTGAGCCAACCGAGCAAATAAACGCCCAACGGTGGATGCGCCCGGTGAGCTGCCGGGCACCTCTGTGGTGGCGCTGGTTCACCAAGTGTCAATGGCCCTCACCCCAGCGTCGGTGGCAATCACCCCCGAATCTAAACCCGCTATCAGCCATTGCCGTGTGTTCGCTGGGTCGATCACCGCGTCGATCTCTAACGTGGCCGCCATGTTGATCGCGCTGCCGTTCTCGTATTGCTGCGCCAGCAGCTGCTCAAACAGCGCTTCGCGCTCGGGGCCTTCGGGGACGGCTTCGAGTTCTTTGCGGTAACCCAGCCGCACCGCGCCTTCCAACCCCATGCCACCAAACTCGCCTGTGGGCCAAGCCACGGTGCTCAGGGTTTCGTGAAAGCCACCGCCGGTCATGGCCATCGCGCCCAGGCCATAACCTTTGCGCAGCACCACGCTGAGCAGCGGCACCCGCAGGTGCGCGGCCGCCACAAACATGCGCGAGACATGGCGCACCTGCGCCAGCGCTTCGATGTCGGGCCCGACCATGAAGCCGGGCGTGTCCACCAAGCTCACGATGGGCAGACCATGTGCGTTGCACAGCTGCATGAAGCGAGCGGCCTTGTCGGCGGCGTCGGCGTCGATCGCGCCGCCCAAGTGCAGCGGGTTGTTGGCCATGAGGCCCACCGGTCGCCCCGCGATGCGCGCCAGCGCGGTGTGGATGCCCACGCCAAAGCCGGTGCGCAAATGCAGCAAGCTGGCCTCGTCGGCAATGCCTTGCATGGCAGTGCGGGTGTCGTACACGCGCACACGGTTTTCGGGCACCACATGGCGCAGGGCTTCGGCGGGCGGTGCTTGCCATTCGGTTTGTGCGGCTTGAAAAAACGACAGGTATTGCCGCGCCGCCGACACCGCTTGAGCTTCGGTGTCGACCAGGATGTCGATCACGCCGTTGCCGTGCTGCACACCGCTCGGGCCAATCTGCTCGGGCTTGAACACGCCCAAGCCGCCGCCTTCGACCATGGCCGGGCCGCCCATGCCGATGTTGCTGCCAGCTGTGGCGATGATCACGTCGCAGCAACCCAGCAAAGCCGCGTTGCCTGCAAAGCAGCGCCCCGCCACCACGCCCACCACCGGCACCCGGCCGTTCAGGCGGGCAAACGAGGCGAAGGTGGCCAGGTTCAGGCCTGCGACGATGGCGACATCGACATCACCCGGTCTGCCGCCGCCACCTTCGGCGAACAGCACCACCGGCAGTTTGTTTTGCAAAGCCACACCCAGCATGCGGTCGGTCTTTTGGTGGTTGCGCATGCCTTGTGTGCCCGCCAGCACGGTGAAGTCGTAAGCCATAACCACCACCCGCTGGCCGTTGATGCAGCCAATGCCGGTGACCATGCCGTCGGCGGGCGTGTTGCGCATCAGGTCGTCGGCACTGCGGCGGCGGCTTTGCGCGGCCACGGCCAGGGCGCCGTATTCCACGAATGAGTCAGGGTCACACAAATCGGCGATGTTCTCGCGGGCGGTGCGCAAGCCGGTGGCATGGCGCTTGGCGACGGCTTCGGGGCGCTGAGCGTCTTGCGTGAAGGCCAGGCGGGACTGCAGTTTTTGCAGGTCGGCGCGATCCACTGCAATGGGGGAAGCCGCCGCGCTGGCGGCAGGCTCCACGTGCTGCAAGGCCCCTTCTGCCAATGGCATGAGCGAACACAACACCTCGCCTTCGGCCACCGTTTCACCCGCTTGAAAATACAGCTCACCCACACAGCCTGCCTGAGACGCACGAATTTCGTGCTCCATCTTCATGGCTTCCAGAATCACCAGCACAGCGCCTGCGCTCACGTTCGCACCGGGGGCGACCAGCCAATGCAACACCTGCGCTTGAATGGGAGATTGAATGTTTTGCATCCGTTCATTGTCCTTGCCTGCCCGTGTGACAGTGGGTCAAGTGCGGGACAATTTAAACTGGGTTTTTCTTGTCTCAAAAGAACCCAAGCCATGAACTTTGAACCCCTGATCGAGTTGACCCGCAACGGCATCCAGGAATGCGTGCACATGGGCGCACTGGCCGTGACCGACACCGAGGGCCGCGTGTTGGCGCAAGTGGGCAACCCGCACTGGCTGTGCTTCACCCGCTCCACCCTCAAGGCCATGCAGGCCTTGCCGCTGGTGCAGTCGGGCGGGGTGGCGCATTTTGGCTTCACCCCCTCAGAACTCGCCATGATGTGCGCCAGCCACAACGGCGAAGAGATGCATGTCGAGCAGGTGTCGTCCATCTTGCGCAAAAGCGGCAGCAGCACGCGCCAGATGCGCTGCGGCTGCCATGTGCCTTACCGCTTCACCTTTTTTGACCGCCCCATGCCCGAGGGTTTTGCCTACGACGAGCGGCACCACAACTGCAGCGGCAAGCACAGCGGCTTTTTGGCCTATTGCGTGCAGCACAGCTTGCCCACCGACAGCTACACCGAGGTGGACCATCCATTGCAGCAGCAAGTGCGCCAAGCCGTGGCGCACCTGGCCGGTTTGAACGAAGAAGAGCTGGCGCTGGGCATTGACGGTTGCTCAGCCCCCAACTACGCCATGCCTTTGTCGCGCTTGGCCCGCAGCTATGCCCGATTGGCGCAGCCCGAATCGGACGGCCTGTACGGCGAGAGCCTGCAACTGCTAGGACAGGCCATGACTGCGCACCCCGAATTGGTCTCTGGCACCGGACGCAACGACGCCGACTTCATGCGCGCCGGTCGGGGCGACTGGGTGACCAAGGTGGGCGCCGACGGCGTGCAGGTGGTGGGCAGCCGCTCTCGGGGCCAGGCCCTGGCCATCAAGATCATGGACGGCAACAAAGCCGCGTTGTTTGCCGCCACCGTGGAGGCCTTGGACCAACTGGGTTGGTTAGACGATGCGCAGCGCACCGCACTGGATCCGTGGGGTGCACAGGTGCTGCTGAATGTGGCGGGTGCACCGGTGGGCGAGCGGCGCAGCGTGTTCCAGTTACGCTTTGGTGAGACCGTCTGAAGGGCGGTGGCGGGTTGGTGACCGGGCGGTGAGGGGCTGAGAGGGTTGGCTGTGTTGGCCCTGAGCCTCTCAGCGTTGACCAAAAATGGCGGTGCCCACCCGCACCATGGTGCTGCCTTCGGCGATGGCCGCCGCCATGTCGGCGCTCATGCCCATTGACAAGGTGTCCAGCGGCAAGCCTTGCTGGCGCAAGGATTCAAACAAGGCTTTGGCCTGGGCATGCACAGCCCGCATTTGCGCGTCGGTCTCGGCAGGCTCGGGAATGGTCATGAGGCCGCGCAACTGCAGGCGCGGCAAAGCGGCCACGGCCTGCGCCAGCGCAGGCAGCTCTTGCGGGCTCACGCCCGACTTGTTGTCGCCGCCGTCCACATTGACCTGAATGCACACCTGCAAGGGCGGCAGGTGTTCGGGACGTTGCTCAGACAGGCGTTGGGCGATTTTGAGGCGGTCGATGCTGTGCACCCAGTCAAAGTGCTCGGCCACCAATCGGGTTTTGTTACTCTGAATGGGGCCGATGCAGTGCCAGACCAATGGCACATCGCGCAATGCCGTGATCTTGTCCACCGCTTCTTGGATGTAGTTTTCACCAAAAGCGGTTTGCCCTGCCGCATGGGCTTGGCGCACCGCTTCAGGCCCCCAGGTTTTGGAGACGGCCAGCAGCTGCACGTTGTCTGAGTCGCGCCCTGCCGCCTGGCAAGCGGTCTGAATCTGCACCCTGACGCGGGCGATGTTGTCGGCAATGGATGGGCTCATGAAGGGAGGGTACCAAAAGCGGCGATGTCACCCAATCGTCAGCCCAAAACACCCGGTGCACACCAGACCACCCACAGGCTGCCAAAATAGCCCTTTTCTTCACTCCTCAACGAGACAAGCCATGAGCCAAATTGCCGCCAAAACCTACGAAGCCGCCCCCGCCAAAAAAGTTGCCTTTTTGGGCCTGGGCGTGATGGGCTACCCCATGGCGGGCCATTTGGCCCGCGCCGGTCACCACGTCACCGTGTACAACCGCAGTGCGGCCAAGGCCGCAGCTTGGGCCGCCGAATGCCCCGGCAACGCCACAGCCCCCACCCCGCGTGAAGCGGCAGCGGGCGCCGATATCGTGTATGCCTGCGTGGGCAACGACGCCGATTTGCGCAGCGTGGTGCTGGGCAAAGACGGTGCTTTTGCCGGCATGAAGCCCGGCGCGATTTTTGTGGACCACACCACGGCGTCTGCCGAAATCGCCCGCGAGCTGTACGCCGAAGCCCAAAAGCTGGGCCTGCACTTTGTTGACGCGCCGGTTTCGGGTGGTCAGGCGGGTGCGCAAAACGGCATGCTTACCGTGATGTGCGGTGGTGATGCGGCTGCCTTCGATGCCGTCAAGCCAGCGGCCATGGCGTTTTCGCGGGCCTTCACTTTGCTGGGCGAATCGGGCGCGGGCCAGCTGGCCAAGATGGTCAACCAGATCTGTATCGCGGGCTTGGTGCAAGGCTTGTCCGAGGCCATCGCCTTTGGCCAGCAATCTGGATTGGACATGCATCAGGTGCTGGACGTGATCGGCAAGGGCGCGGCGCAAAGCTGGCAAATGGACAACCGCGGCAAGACCATGGCCGATGACAAGTTTGAATTCGGCTTTGCGGT
>JBIKRC010000159.1:0-5315 GCA_044349375.1 Limnohabitans sp. | reverse complement strand
TTCAACACATGCGGGCTGGCGCTCATGTTTTCCTGACCGCCAGCGATGACGATTTCGCTGTCACCCCAAGCCACGGCTTGCGCGGCCAGCATCACGGCCTTCAGGCCCGATCCGCACACGGCGTTGATGGTCAAAGCAGGTGTTTCTTGTGCCACACCGGCTTTCATCATGGCTTGGCGGGCGGGGTTTTGACCCACGCCTGCGGCCAGCACCTGGCCCATGATGACTTCGCCAATGGCGTCCACGGGCAGGCCACTGCGCGCCAGCAAACCCTTGATGACGATGCTGCCCAGCTCAGTGGCAGGCGTCTTGGCGAGCGAGCCGCCAAATTTGCCCACGGCGGTGCGTGCGGCTGCAACGATGACGATGTCTTCCATTTTTGTCTCCAGTAAAAATAAATCAGGCTTTGGCTTTGACGTAGCGGCCAGGGGCTGCTTCGATGGCCTTGTATTTCGCGGCTTTTCCGTAGGTCTTGGGTGCGGCCATCTGCTTGCCCGCATGGCCCTTGAGCCAGTCCGACCAATCGGTCCACCAGCTGCCAGGCACCTCTTTGGCCTTGGCGATCCAGTCGTTCACATCGGACGGAAACTTGTTGCCTTCGCTCAACCAATGGCTGCGTTTTTTGGCAGCAGGCGGGTTGATCACGCCGGCAATGTGGCCCGAGGCGCCCATGACGAAACGCTTCTTGCCCGGCAGCACTTGCGTGCTGGCGTAAGCCCCACCAATGGGCACGATGTGGTCTTCGCGAGAGCCGTAAATGTAGACCGGCATGTCGACCTTGGCCAGGTCAATGGCCTCGCCACACACGGTGACCTTGCGGGGTTTGACCAGGTTGTTTTCCAGGTAGGTGTTACGCAGGTACCAGGCATAGAAAGGCCCAGACAAGTTGGTCGAATCGCTGTTCCAGTAGAGCAAGTCGAATGGCGGAGGCGTCTCGCCCTTGAGGTAGTTGCCCACCACATAGTTCCAGACGAGGTCGTTGGGACGCAGAAAGCTGAAGGTGGACGCCAGGTCCTGGCCCTTGAGCAAACCGCCCTTGCCCAATTGCTGCTCGCGGAATTTGACGAAGTTCTCGTCAATGAACACATCCAGAATGCCGGTGTCGGTGAAGTTGATCAGCGTGGTGAGGAACGTGGCGCTTGCCACCGGCTTTTCACCCCGCGCAGCCAGCACAGCCAGCGCGGTGGACAAAATGGTGCCGCCCACGCAAAAGCCCAAAGCATTGATTTTGGGTGCGCCGGTGATGGCCTGCACGGTGTGGATGGCCTCAATGGCCGCGTGCTCGATGTAGTCGTCCCAAGTTTTTTGCGCCATGGACTCATCAGGGTTGCGCCAACTGACCACAAAGGTCCGGTGGCCTTGCTTGACGGCATAACGAATCAGCGAGTTCTCGGGCTGCAAATCGAGGATATAAAACTTGTTGATGCAAGGGGGCACCAGCAAGAACGGCTTTTCATAGACCTTGGCGGTGAGCGGTTTGTATTCGATCAGCTGGAAAAAATCGTTTTCAAACACCACCGCACCTTCGGTGGTGGCCACGTTCTTGCCCACTTCAAACAGGCTCTCGTCGGTCATCGAAACGTGGCCTTGCTGCAGGTCATGCACCAGGTTTTGCACGCCTTTAGCGATGCTCTCGCCTTGAGTGTCGATGGCTTTCTTTTGCGCCTCTGCGTTGAAGGCCAAAAAATTACTGGGCGCAGCGGCAGCCACCCATTGCTCGACGGCAAACCGGATGCGGGTGCGTGTTTTTTCGTCGGCTTCAACCGCATCGGCCAGCCCCATCAGGGTTCGGGCATTGAGCAAATAAGAAGCGGCATTGAAGGCGGCCATGGGGTTAGCGGCCCAGGCTTCGCCTGAAAAGCGTCGGTCTTTGACTTGCAAACTGTTGTGCAAGCTCTGATTCCACATTTCAGAGGCGTCTTTGAAGTACTGGCCTTGCAGGGTCTGGAGCTTTTCAGGCGAGAATTTGAGCTGAGGCATGTCCGCATCCGATGAAGACTTCAAGCCACCGATATCCATGGTCTGAAAATACTGCATCGCCTGACCCCAGCTTTTGCTCAGGTCTTGCTGAAAGCCTTCGCTCATTTGGGACCAAAAATCCGGCGTGGAAGTGCTCATCGTTTTTCTCCTGAATCGATCGTTTTTCTCAAATCTCTGGTTCCGAGTATCTTTCAGTTTGTTGTCACATAAATTACAAGGGCTAAAAAAATTATGTATTTGATCGTGATCGGTTGGCTTTACGTCACCCTGCTCATGGCCCTGGCTGAAGCCTTTAGCTCGCAAGGCAGCGTGCTGGGGGCCATCATCACCTTTGTGTTCTATGGCTTGCTGCCCATGGCCTTGGTCGTTTACCTGATGGGCACACCCCTGCGCCGCAAGGCCATTCGCCAACAGGAACAACAGGCCAAGCAAGAGGCCGCCAGTGGTCCACTCCAGCCCGACTCAGCGGTCCAGCCAGATGCAGGCGGCCATTCGGCCACTTTGCCCGAGGTTGCGGCTGTCCCTGCGGTGGGAGAAAAAGAGCGCCGACCCTGACACTGTGCACCATGTCAGGCTGCTGTCGTTGCCAAACACGCGTGTGACGCCCAAGGCCTGCAAGCGCACCCGAGCCAAACCGGCCAGATCGGCCATGTATTTTCCTTGGCCTGTCGGCGTGAACAGCGCCTGCACCTCGGGCGAGTCATCATCGAAAGCGGCCCGTACTTCTGGCCCTACTTCAAAGGCTTGCGGCCCGATGCAGGGCCCCAGCCACGCCAGTACGTCCGACACATCGCCCCCCGCAAGCTGGATGTCGGCCCACAGGCTCTCCAGCACGCCCAACCTTTTTGACGGGGTGGTCACAGCCGGCCCCGCCAGCCCACGCCAGCCCGCATGGGCTGCAGCCACCCACCGCCCTGCTGCATCGCAAAGCAAAACCGGCAAGCAATCGGCCACCATGATGGTGCAGGCCACACCCGGATCGCGGCTCCAGCAGGCATCGGCCACCAGCCCCTGGGGCGTGGCCGTGCCCAGTTGCAGGCTCGCCACCCCGTGCACTTGTTGCAAAAACACCGGCCTCTGCCCGATTTGCGCCGCCAGGCGCTCACGGTTGGCGTGAACATCGGCCGACCGGTCACCCACATGGTCCCCCAGGTTCATGCTGTCCCAAGGGGCGGCCGAAACCCCGCCCTGGCGACTGGTCATGAGCGCGCGAACGCGGGTGGGGGTCGGCCAATCGGGTTGTATCCAGTGAGCGGGCAGGTTTTGCATCCGCAAAATGATAGCGCCACGCCGCACTGCTGCTTTTATTGTGTAATTGCGCCATGACAAGCGAAGCCGAAGCAAACGCACATGCCCCTGAACTGCCCTGGATTTTGGAGGGCCAGGCCCTCCCGCCGGTCAGCCAGGCTTGGGGGGCCTCATCGCCCGCGCCAGGTCTTCTGGCCGCCAGCAACGATGTGTCTGCCCCTCGTTTGATGCAAGCGTACGCCGAAGGCGTTTTCCCTTGGTTCAGCGTGGGTCAGCCCGTCCTTTGGTGGAGCCCCGACCCCCGCATGGTTTTGAAAACGAGCGATTTCCGCTTGCACAGATCGCTGCAGCAAAGCCTCAAACGCTGGAGCCTGACACCCCACTTTGAATTGTGCTTTGACCGCGACTTCTCGCAGGTCATCCAACGCTGCGCCTCATCGCCCCGCCCCGGCCAGAAAGGCACTTGGATCGTGCCCCAAATGGTGGATGCTTACGAAGAACTTCACCGCATGGGCCTGGCCCACAGCTGTGAATTGCGCATCGAGGGTGAACTCGTGGCTGGTCTGTACTTCGTAGCCTTGGGCCGCGCTGTGTTTGGCGAGTCCATGTTCACCACCGTCAGCGATGGCTCCAAGATGGCGCTGGCCTGCTTAGTCAGTGTCTGCTTGCAACACGGGGTCCAAGCGATCGATTGCCAGCAAAACACCCACCACCTGGGTTCGCTGGGGGCCCGTGAAATACCGCGCAGCGACTTTGTGCGCGGCGTGCACGAAGGGCGCGAACAAGGCCCCATTGACTGGGCGCATCAGTCCCTGAATTGGCCGGCTCTGGCTTCATTGGCGGCCCCCACCAAATGACCCAACTCAAAGAACTCCCGCTGCAGGCACTGCAGTTTTACGCCACAGCCCCTTACGCGTGCAGCTACCTGCCCAACCGCGCCGCCCGCTCCCAAGTCGCCACCCCCAGCCATTTGATCCACAATGAGGTCTATGCCGATCTGGTAGAGCAAGGTTTCAGGCGCAGCGGCCTGTTCACCTACCGCCCTTATTGCGATGGCTGCCAAGCCTGTCAGCCTTTGCGCGTGCGGGTGGACGCTTTCAAACCCGACCGCAGCCAACGTCGCGCTTGGCAAGCGCACCGAGATTTGCGGGTGCATGTGCTCGACTTGCATTACGACCCCGAGCATTACGCCCTGTACTTGCGCTACCAGAACGCTCGTCACCCGGGTGGCGGCATGGACCACGACAGCGTCGACCAGTACACCCAGTTCCTGTTGCAAAGCCGAGTCAACTCCCGCATTGTGGAATTCAGAGCCCCAGGCTTTGGCGAGGAACTCGGCGAACTGAAGATGGTCAGCATCGTCGATGTGCTCAACCACGGTTTATCGGCGGTTTACACCTTTTACCAACCCGATGAAGCGGCCAGCTTTGGCACCTTCGGGGTACTCTGGCAAATCCAGCAAGCGGCCCAACTGGGTCTGCCCTATGTCTACCTGGGTTACTGGATCGATGGCAGCCCCAAAATGAATTACAAATCCCGCTTCAAGCCCTGCGAACTCAGGGTGCAGGGCCAATGGCAGGCTTTTGATTGAGGCGACTGTTTGACCCTTTCTTCTAGGGACATTTCGTTTACCCCGCAACCGTACAGACCCCTTCATTTCACTGTGTAAAATGAAACGTCTTGGCATGACACAATGAAAAAAGACCCCTCCCTCACGACCGTGCCCACCATCCAGGTGATTGAACGCATGTTCAGCCTGATCGACGTGCTGGCGTCCCGCGAAGAAGCCATCTCGCTCAAGGAAATCAGCCAAAAAACCGGGCTGCACCCCTCAACGGCGCACCGCATCCTGAACGACCTGGCCACCGGCCGCTTTGTGGACCGCCCAGAGGCTGGCCACTATCGCCTGGGCATGCGTTTACTGGAATTGGGCAACATGGTCAAGGGCAGGCTCAATGTGCGCGATGCAGCCCTTGCCCCCATGCGTGACCTGCACAAACTCATTCAACAACCCGTCAACTTGAGCATGCGCCAAGGTGACGAAATCGTTTACATCGAACGCGCCTACAGCGAACGCTCGGGCATGC
>JBIKRC010000157.1:0-5337 GCA_044349375.1 Limnohabitans sp. | reverse complement strand
GCCAGCCAGGCTTCAACGCCCTTGGTCGTGGCCGAGCGGATGCCGTTGAGGTTGAGGCTGGTGAGTTTGAACAAGGATTTCCCCATGGTGACAGGACAGGCAAGCAGCGCCGAGATGCAGGCACTCGCTCAGGAATTTGTGCAGTTCGCGGTCGATTCGGGCGTCTTGCGCTTTGGGCAATTCAAGACCAAAGCCGGTCGCATGAGCCCTTACTTCTTCAACGCCGGTCTGTTTGACGACGGTGCCAAGCTGAGTCGACTGGCGCAATTCTATGCAAAAGCCTTGCTGGCCAGCGGTGTCGAGTTCGACATGATCTTCGGCCCGGCCTACAAGGGCATCCCGCTGGGTGCAGCGGTGGCCATCGAACTCGCTCGCCTGGGCAAAAACGTGCCCTTTGCCTACAACCGCAAAGAAGCCAAGGACCACGGCGAAGGCGGCTCTTTGGTGGGTGCGCCCCTTCAAGGCCGTGTGCTGATTGTGGACGACGTGATGAGCGCGGGCACCGCTGCTCGCGAGTCGATTGCTCTGATCCAGGCCGCAGGGGCCACACCCCATGCCATCGCGATTGCACTGGACCGCCAGGAGATGGCCACCGAAAAGCAAGCCGATGGCTCGGTCCAGGACTTGTCGTACAGCGCGGTTCAATATGTGCGCCACACTTTGGGCATGCAGGTGTGCACCATCGCCCAACTTTCAGACTTGCTGGCCTTCCTGGCCAATCAAAACCAGCCTGAGTTGCAGGCTCACCTGGGCCCTGTGCAGGCTTACCGGGACCGCTACGGGGTCTGAGCCGGTCTGTTTCGACTTTGGCGTGCCGCTTTGCATTCGCCGATATTCGAGCGGCAGTCGCCAGTGCACAGCAATTTTCATTGAAGCGAAACAACTCCACTTAGCCAATATTAATTAGTAATTAATTTTTTTGCTAATATTTTATAGATATTGTTAATTATTTCACTCTAGTGCTGTTCACGTTTCGCAAAAGCTAAATTTCGATGCTTACAGACCGGGGAGGGCTTCCTCGATGGTCCCCATACTTGTTTTTCTTGAATCCAGCACCTTGGTTGCCCCTTTTTTCTCCGCAGCATGTGGGTGCTAAACATTTTTTTGCATGAAATCACCATTTTCGGCTATTTATTTGACAGGGGTACGCCAATTGGTGGATTCGCTAACCATTTTTTTTGGCGAGAATTTCATTTTTAACGTAGTTAATATTTCATCTGCAATGATTCATCCTGAATGTCGAAAATGCATTCTTTGTTGTTCAAAGAATCAAGACCCATTTTTTGGATTTTTTGCCTCTTACTCGCCCGCGTGCCTCGCCTGGGTGGGCGCTGCAGAACAGCACGCAAGCTTTGCGTGAACGGTGAAATAACAACTTAGATCTGGAGCATCAACATGTCCGATGAAACTTCCCCCGTGATCGATACAGATCGCCCTCAAGCGTTCAACAAAACCAGTTCTCCATCCAATCCCACGAATCAGACACCTCAATTTTTGAGTACGGCAGAAGCTGCGCGCATTCTGGGTTTGTCCACCACCTTGGTGCAAACATTGGTCGATCAGGGTGACCTCAAAGGATGGAAAACCCGTGGCGGACATCGCCGCATTTCGTTGGACTCGATCATGGATTACCAAACAGTTTCACGACATGTGGTGGGTTCTCAATACAAATCCTCGCGCAAGCCCAATGTCACGGTCGTGATCGAATCGCCACCTTTGTTTTTGGAACTCAAAGCGGAATGCGCTTTATGGCACTTGCCGATTGGTGTGAATTTTTTTGATTCGGTGACGGAGGCTTTACTGGAGTTGTCGAGCCAGAAACCAGACATGATTGTGGTCGAGATGTCGATGCCAAGGCCCCAACAACAAAAGACTTTCCAGGCTCTCGAAAACTTTAACCAGCGCGGAAATATGCCTTTGTCGGTGGTGTTGATTACAGACGAAAAAGATTTGAAAGCGAGCATGCCTGAAGACGCCAGTTCTTCGATCCAGGTGGTCTCAGGCCCCATGTCGGCGGTCTGGTTACATGCCTATCTCACTGGTGTGATCGCCTCTTGCAGACCCTGAAATCTAGAGCTGTTTGCTTGGATCCTGCAAAAAGAATTTAGTTCTTTCGTCGAAATTGCGCTGTGTGAGCCTGCTGTGTCTTCACCAGGCTTATAAGAAACCCAATGGTGCGGCTGGCGGGGATCGAACCCACGACCCTTGGCTTCGGAGGCCAATACTCTATCCACTGAGCTACAGCCGCACTTCATTCTTTGGATTATGTCACGCCCGCACTCAAGATCGCTTGATTTGAAAGTTCGATGAAGGGTGCAACGCTATAATCCGAGGTTGATTTTTGACCTACACATTGGCCCTTGTGGTCACGCCCCAACAGAGGATCTCATGAGCGACAACAGCCACGATCAGCACGAAGCCCACACCGGCCCGGTCAAAACCCCAAAGCAAATGCTTTTGTTGAGTTTGGCCTCCTTCGTCATCCCCGTGTTCATCATCATTGGCTTGGTGTATTACGTGACTTCGGCCAACAAGCCAGCCGCAGGTGCGGTCAATACCGAAAAAGCCACGGCCATGCGCATCCAGAAGGTGGGCGTTGTTGAAGTGCGCGATGCCAATCGCCCTCTCAAACCTGGTGCTGAGGTTTACAAAGCTCAGTGTGCGGCATGCCACGACGCCGGTGCTGCTGGCGCACCGAAGTTTGCCGATGCCGGTGCATGGCGTGCGCGCTTGGGCCAAGGCCTTGAGGGCTTGGTGAACTCCGCCCTCAAGGGCAAGAATGCGATGGGTGCCCAGGGTGGTGGCGATTTCAACGATACCGAAATTGCCCGCGCTGTGGTCCACTTGGCCAATGCAGGGGGTGGCAAGTTCGACGAACCCAAAGCCCCGGAAGCGGCCAAATAAATTGCCCACTTTCCCATAAAACCGACGAGCACCGTCGGTTTTTTTTATGCCAGTTTCTGTCCGATTTTCACCTTGAATGGGCTCAGTTCATACGCATATCGGGCAGGCAACTCCCTTGCTTCAGCATCCTCCAAAGTCCATCGTCCCATCTCTATCGCTTGCGCGGCCCTTGCAACATCCAGTGTGTGCACCAGCCCCAAACCCAGCGTGGTGTCCAAGTAGACCCGTCCGTTTTCGTCCACCAGAATTTTGTGGACCTCTGCCATCACCCCGGTGTGCGCCATCACCGAGAAGTCATTTTCAATGCGCCAGATGTGGGGCGTTATTTCGAGTTCGACGTAAACCCTTTGCGGTCCGTTCTGGAAATACCATTGCCCTTGCGCATCGGACTCATAGTTGCGTTGGATGAAGTCGATCAGTTTTTCATGCCCTAACAACGAGCCTTTGGCACCAGGCTGACCACTTTGGAAAGCGCCCAGTGCCTGCACCCGGTCATCGCGCATCCACCATTGACCTCGGCTGTCCAAGCCCAGCCAACCATAACAATCCGGAACGTCGGGCCATTTGACCATGGCTTGCCGAACGATGTCATCCATGTCTTGCCTCCACTGTGTTCGAGCCCTGTCCTGTGGCCTGCAACAGCCATCCACCGGCCGCTTCAGGGACTGCCCTCACATGACCCGGCCACATCCCTTGCGCAAATCCGACATGGCCTCCTTGCTTGGGTTGCCAGAGCGTCACGCTGTTTGACACATCGCCCATATTAGGAAGACTGTTGGCGGGTACAAAAGGATCATTCAAGGCATTGAGCGCGAGCGCGGGCAATCGAATCTCTCGCATCAGGGGCTTGGCTGACGCATGGGTCCAGTAATCTTCGGTTCCCTTGAAGCCATGCAAAGGGGCGGTGAAGACGTTGTCAAACGCATAAAGATCGTTGGCGGCTATCAGGGCCGCCTTGTCAAAGAGGCCTGGATGTTGCGCCCATTTGGCCAGGGCTTTGGGTTTCATGCTGCGTAAGAACATGGGCGTGTAAATCTGTCGGTTCAGCCCCCGACCTATGGCAAGTCCACTTTGCATCAAGTCAAGTGGCGCACAGATGGCGGCGATGGCATCGGCTTTGAGCGCAGCTTGATGACCTTGCAACGCGGCCCAGCGCATCAAGGCATTGCCGCCCAAGGAAATGCCAACGGCCAACAATATTTGACCTCCAGCGGCCCTGTGTTCGCTGCGAAGTCGCTCCAACACCCAATTGATCTCTTCATGATCCCCTGAATGGTAGGCGCGAGGTGCGAGGTTCAGCTGACCACTGCAACCCCTGAAATGGGGCACAGCAAAATTCATGTCTTGCGCGTCAGCCCAAGCGGCAAATGCCTGTGCATAGTGGCTCATTGAAGAGCCTTCCAAACCATGAAAAAGGACCAGCATGGGCCGTTCTGCTCGACTGGCCGTTTGCTTGTCGATGTCCAAAAAATCAGAGTCGGGTGTTGTCCACCGTTCTCTGTGCATGGGCTTGATGGGGCCCGATCGCCTGCGCGCGTACAGTGCAGGCCAAATCGTTTGGGCATGTCCACCTGGCAGCCAGGCGGGTGCTTGGTATTGCATGCGCTTTTCAGTGCAAGACCGTGGGTTTGACCCCCACATCGACGGCATCTTGAGGCGTGCCTGGACTGGCATGGTGGGCCACCATGCGCCAGCCTTGCGGGGTCTTGTGGTAAACATTCGTGGCGATCACATAGGCCTGCCGTGCCCCTTGCGGCGTGATGACTTCCACCCTTTCAACCAGGTGGTGCACTGAACTGGCCAATGATTCCACCTTGTACACCCGTTCGGGAAACGCCTGAACACTGCCATTGTTAAACATGGCCTCGAATGTGGCGCGTATCGCCCCTGCCCCGACCATGCGTCCTCCACCGGGATGCACGCAAACGATGTCGTCCTCTTCAGCCCAGCATGACATGAGTTTTTCGATGTCGGCGTTGTGCAAGGCTTCGTAAAAGGCCTGTTCGATGTCATCAGACGTGCCGCCGACCACTGCCGCTTGGAGTTTTGCGCGTTTCATGGGCTTGTTCTGGTCCAGCAATTCATCGCTACATTTTGCACTCTGTTTACCTGTCCAATAAAAAACCCGGTCACAAGGGACTGTGCCGGGTTTTGGTCATTTTCTGGATGCCAAGCTCAGACTGGCTTGAGCAAAAGCAGATTACTTTTTACGGTATTTACGCAGTGCCGACAACTGGGCTGCCAGCACCGCCAATTCAGACTGCGCTACGGCCAAGTCGATTTCGCTGTTGGCGTTGCGCAGAGCTTCTTCGGCCAATTGTTTGGCCGCATTGGCTTTTTCTTCGTCGAGGTCTTTGCCGCGAATCGCGGTGTCCGACATCACGGTCACGCAGTCAGGTTGCACTTCCAAAATGCCACCGGCCACGAAAACGA
>JBIKRC010000010.1:0-17555 GCA_044349375.1 Limnohabitans sp. | reverse complement strand
TCGCGCCACTGCGCTCAGGCTGCAGCCTTGCTGCGCCAGGTGCGTCCCGATCCAGCCACCAATGGCACCAGCGCCGTAAATACAGACTTTCATGCGCGCCACCCTTTGTCTTGCCGGTCGACTTGGCGCACCAGCGATTGAAATACGTCTTGGCCCGCGCCGTGGTTCGGGTTGAACTGCAATGCATCTCGGGTGCATTGGTCGGCAACGGCCTCGGGCACCACAATGGGCTGGCCCATGCTGAAAGTGGCCAGCTGGATTTCGCAGGCGCGCTGCAAGGTCCAGAGCACCGCAAAGGTTTGCGCCAAGGTGTGGCCCCAGGCCAACAGGCCGTGGTTGCGCAAGATGACGGCTTGTTTGTCGCCGATGCTGCGCAACAGGCGCGGCGCTTCGTCGGCGTGGATGGTGATGCCCTCGAAGTCGTGGTAGGCCACCATGTTGTGCAGCTGTGCGCTGTAAAAATTGGTCTGCTGCAAACCGCCTTGCACACAGGCCACCGCCACACCTGCCGTGGTGTGGGTGTGCATCACGCAATGCGCTCCGGCCAGTGCTTCGTGCACGGCGGCATGCACCGTGAAACCCGCCGGGTTGACGGGGTAGGGCGAGCCATCCAGCACCCGGCCTTGCACGTCGATCTTGACCAGGTTGCTGGCCGTGACCTCGCTGTAATGCAGGCCGAAGGGGTTGATCAAAAAGTGTTTCTCACCGCCCGTGACGCTGTCCGGCAGGCGCAGCGTGATGTGGTTGTAAATCATCTCGGTCCAGCCGAGCAGGGCAAAGACACGGTAACAAGCGGCCAGCTCCAGGCGGGCTTTCCATTCATCGGGGTGCACCCGCGCTTGCAGCGAGGGTACGACCGGTTGGGGTGTGGGGAACATCGTGGTTTCCTTCATTGAATTGGGGTCAGACCCCATTTGTTTAAATTAATTGGGATCTGACCCCAATTAACCAATTAATACGTTGCACCTTTGGCGGGTGCAGCGACTGGCAAGCTCGACTTGAAATGCGCCGCCAAATCGGTGGTGTGGCGCATCAAGAGTTGGGTGTCCAGGCCGACGGCCACAAACACCGCGCCCAGCGACAGGTAGTGCGCGGCAAGTTGGCGGTCGGGCGAGAGGATGCCGGGGGCTTTGCCTGCTTTCAAGATGCGGGCGATGCCGTTTTCGATGGCTGTTTGCACTTCGGGGTGTGCGGCGTTGCCCACATGGCCCATGCTGGCCGACAGATCGGCCGGGCCGATGAATACGCCGTCCACACCCGGGGTGGCGGCAATCGCGTCGAGGTTCTTCAGTGCTTCGCGTGATTCGACTTGTACCAACAAGCAAACTTCTTGGTTGGCGCGTGTGACATAGTCTGGGTAATGCCCCCAGCGCGAAGCCCGTGCCCCGGCCATGCCGCGCACGCCGCCTTGGCCATCGTCTTGTGGGTAACGCATGGCTTGCACCAATTGCGCGGCTTGCGCGGCGGTATCGACCATGGGCACCAAAATGGTTTGCGCGCCCAAATCGAGGTATTGCTTGATGAGCGCTGTCTCGCCCAAGGGCACTCGGCACACCGGGTGGCTGGCGGGGTAAGCGGCCACGGTCTGCAGTTGGGACTGAATGCTTTGCAAGTCGTTGGGCGCGTGCTCGCCATCGATGACCAGCCAGTCAAACCCCGCTAAGGCGCAGATTTCGGCGGTGTAGGCGCTGGCCAAGCCCATCCAGAGGCCAATTTGGGGCTGTTTGTTTTGAAGGGCTTGTTTGAATGTATTCACGGGGGTGTTCATGGGTGGGTTCCTTGAGTGATGGTTTTGGCGAGGCTGCTGATCGGGTCTGGCCCTGTCAAGTCATGAGCGAAAGCCGCCCGGTGATTTTGTAGGTCGGTGCCTTTAGGTCCGACAAAGCGCGCCACCGCCTCTTGAAAATGGCGCTTCGCGAAAAGATGGCTGTCGGACCATAAAGGCCCGACCTACGATGGGTGACTGACATTTGCACCGTCCATTCAAACATCATGGGGCCGGATCAATCGGTGAACCGGAACTCCAGTTTGCCCAGCGGCCCGTAGTCGACGTCAAACACATCACCCACTTTGGCCACCGCCGGTTTGGTGAACGAACCGGCCAGCACGATTTCACCGGCTTGCAGGTGCTCGCCCCACGGGGCCAACTTGTTGGCCAACCAGGCGATACCCACTGCGGGGTGCCCTTGCACGCCAGCAGCCAGGCCGGTTTCTTCGACCACGCCGTTTTGCCGCAGCACCGCCCCGCACCAGGGCAAGTCGGTGGTGAGCGGATCAACCCGCTTGGCGCCCAGCACGATGCCCGCATTGGCCGCGTTGTCGCTGATGGTGTCGTAGACCTTGCGCATCACCTTGGTGTGTCGGTCGAACTGCTCGATGCGCGAGTCGATGATCTCGATGGCGGGCGTGACGTACTCGGTGGCCTCCAAGACTTGCTGCACCGTCACGTTGGGGCCGCGCAGCTCTTTTTTGAGGATGAAGGCCAGCTCCACCTCGACACGCGGCGCGATGAAATCGGTGAAGGGAATGTCGAGCACCTGCCCGGGCGTGCAGGTGTAGCGCATGTCATCCAGCAGCGTGCCGTAGTCGGGTTCGTCGATCTGGCTGGAGACCTGCATGGCTCGGCTGGTCAGGCCAATTTTGTGCCCGATCAGGGTGCGCCCTTCGGCGAATTTGAGCTGCATCCAGGCGCGGTTGATGCGGTAACCGTCCTCGATGGTCATGCCCGGGTAGCGCTTGGAAAAGTGCTCGATTTGCGCGCGGGATTTTTCGGATTGGTTGAGCTCTTGGGCGAGCTGCTGGATCTGGTCATTGGTGAACACGGACATGGCTCAAACCTTGTTGAAAAGCGGATGCAAGTTGCTGAGCTTGGCGTCAAACACCTCCGGGCCGACGTCGATCTGCAGCGTGATGCCGATGTGGCGCTGCGCCATCACCGGTGCAAAGAAGGCCTTGGCTTCGTCAAGCAGTATTTGCCCTGCACGTTGCTGCGTGGCCTCGCTGCGGCCCCGACCCATGCGCACGTTCAAGTAAACAAAGGCGTAGTCGCCCGTGCCTCCTGCTGCGCGCCCCGCCGCCCCGCCATCGGCCACTGCATGATGCGGCGCGGGGTAGGCCAGCACGCGCGTGCCACCCGTGGGGAAAACCTGTTTTCCTTCTTCGTCCTGGACGGTGAGCATGGCGTTGGCCATCTGGCGGCACAAGATGGTCATCTGGACTTCGGCGTCCAATTGCCCGGTGTAGAGGATGACGAGATGGGGCATGGCTAGGTCTTTGTAGGTCGGACCTTCAGGTCCGACATTCGTGGTTTGGCAAAGGTCCATGTCGGGGCTAAAGCCGCCGACCTACGGGGAAAGTTCATAGCCTGGTGCTCACAGCCGTGTAACCCGCCGCGCTGCTGGCCTGCGCAGGCGGAATGTGCTGACCCTTTTGAGGCGTGACTTCAAAAGTCGCGTTGAGTTGACCCGTGCCCGACGCGCCAAAGTAAGGCGTGAGGATTTCCACGGCGCCATCGTAGTCGGTCCAACCCAAAGCGCCCATTAGCATGGCCGTGTCGTGCATGAAGCCTTCGCCGTGGCCTTTGCTGGCGTACTCGGGCAGCATCTCGCAAAAGGCTTTCCACTCGCGCTGGTCCCACATGCGCAGCACTTGTTCGTCGAGTTTTTCGAGGAAGGGGCTCCAGATTTTGTGGGCAAACTCTGGGGCCAAACCGTTTTGCGCAAAGCGGTGACTCAAGCTGCCACTGGCCAAAAAAGCCACCGTGCCGTCATAGTGTTTTTCGACCGCCTCGCGCATGGCCCAACCCAAGCGGGCGCTGTCGTTCAGGTAGTGCGAGGTGCACAGGGCCGAGACCGAGATCACCTTGAAATGCTGGTCGGCGTTCATGTAACGCAGTGGCACGAGGGTGCCGTATTCAGGCTGCAAGGTCGTGGCGTCGTGCGCCAAGGTTTCTACGCCGTAATCGTTGGCCACTTGGGCCAGCAAGTGCCCCAGCGCTTGGTTGCCAGGTGACTCGAAGTGCATGTTGCTGATGAAGTGCGGCAGTTCGTTGCTGGTGTAAACGCCCTTGAAGTGCTGCCCACAGTTGATGTGGTAGCCTGCATTGACCAGCCAGTGCGTGTCGAACACCACCAGCGTGTCTACACCCATGGCGCGGCAGCGGCGGCTGATCTCCTGGTGGCCGTCGATGGCGCTTTGGCGTGTGCCAAAACGGGGGCCAGGGATCTCGCTCAGGTACATGCTGGGTACGTGGGTGATTTTGGCGGCGAGAGCGAGTTGTCCCATGGGGTGTCCTGGTGATGCGTGTGCGTGTGGGGGAGGGTCAGGGACTGATCAGGTCAATGTCCGGGAAGTAGCTGCGGTAGCGGCCTGCATCGCGGGTCAGCAGCCGATAGCCCTCGGCTTGTGCATGCGCGCCAATGAAGAAGTCGGGCAACACGCCGGTTTTGGTGCCGCCGCGTTGGCGGTACTGTCGAAAAGCCTGCCCGGCCAGCCTTGCGGCAGGGCGCGTCAACTCTGCCAGGCGGATGTCCAGTGTGTCCAGAAAGGTATCCAGATGCGCAGGCTCTCCCGGGTGCCCAGCCAACTCTGCATACACCACCATGTTGGTACCGAGTTCTCCGGGTTTGGCGCTGCGCAGTTGTTGCAAAGACCAAGGCATCCAGATCGGGTCGGCTTTGTAGATGTCGAGCAGGATGTTGGTGTCGACCAAGATCATGGTTTATTCCAGTCCTCGCCACGGGTGATGGCCATCCATTCGTCTGTACTGGGGCCGTCCTTGACGATGCCAATGAACTGCCGGATCGGGTCGTCCGGGGCCAGAAACGACAGATCGGGCTCGGGTGCCGCGTTGTGGTTGGAGGCCGTTTTGGCCGCCACCAAATACTCGGCCAGGGCTTCTTGCACGACGTGCGATTTGCTCAGTTTGCGCGCGGCGCAATACTGGGTCAATTCGCGTTCAACGGTTTCGGGCAGGCGGACAGACAGCATGGTTCATTCCTTGTCATACACATTCAAAATGAATGTATGAGATCAAGTATGACAGATGGTGGATATTTGTCATACGCCCCAATGCGGGATGTGGTGACCGCCCAACGACACCGCCACGTTTTTGGGTTCGCAAAACACTTCGTAACTCCAGGTGCCGCCTTCACGCCCGGTGCCGCTGGCTTTGGTGCCGCCAAAGGGTTGGCGCAGGTCGCGCACGTTTTGGCTGTTCACAAAGCACATGCCAGCTTCGACGGCGGCCGCCACGCGGTGCGCTTTGCCCAGGTTTTCGGTCCAGACGTAACTGCTCAAACCGTATTCGATGTCGTTGGCTTTTTCAATGGCGTCGGCCTCGTCCTTGAAGGGGATCAGGCAAGCCACCGGGCCAAAGATTTCTTCTTGCGCGATGCGCATGCGGTTGTCCACGTCCGCAAACACGGTGGGCCAGACGAAGTTGCCGTTTTTGACATGCGCGGGCAAATCGGCCGAGTAGCCGGGCTGGTCTAGACCCCCGCACAGCATCGTCGCGCCCTCTTTGGGGCCGAGTTCGATGTAGCTGCGCACCTTGGCCAGGTGGGCCTTGGAGATCATCGGGCCGACGATGGTTTTCTCATCGAGCGGGTCACCCACGGTGATGCGTTTGGCGCGCTCTGCAAACTTGGCCGCAAAGTCGGCGTAGATGCTTTGCTGCACCAGGATGCGGCTGCCTGCGGTGCAGCGCTCGCCGTTGTTGCTGAAGATCATGAAGATGGCAGCATCCAGGGCGCGATCCAAATCGGCATCTTCAAAAATCACGAACGGGCTCTTGCCGCCCAGCTCCATGCTGAACTTCTTGAGGCCCGCGCTTTGCACAATGCGGTTGCCAGTCACGGTGGAACCTGTGAAGCTGATGGCGCGCACATCGCGGTGCGACACCAGCGGCTCGCCGGCTTCTTTGCCGTAGCCGTGCACTAGGTTGAGCACGCCAGCGGGCACACCGGCTTCCAGCGCCAGCTCGCCCAGACGTGCGGCGCTCATGGGCGAGAGTTCGCTCATCTTGAGCACGGCGGTGTTGCCAAAAGCCAGGCATGGCGCGACCTTCCAAGTGGCGGTCATGAAGGGCACATTCCACGGGCTGATGAGCGCGCACACACCCACCGGGTGGAACAGGGTGTAGTTCAGGTGCGTGGGCGTGGGGTAGGTGTGGCCGTCCACGCGGGTACACATCTCGGCAAAGTAATGGAAGTTGTCGGCCGCACGAGGCACCAACTGCTTGCCGGTTTGGCTGATGGTCTGGCCGCAGTCTTTCGTCTCGGTTTCCGAAATTTCAGGGACGTGCTTCGTGATCAGGTCGCCCAGCTTGCGCATGATCTTGGCGCGCTCAGTCGCTGGCGTGTTGGCCCATTTCGGGAAAGCAGCTTTGGCGGCGGCGACAGCGGCGTTGACTTCCGCCTCGCCGCCCGAGGCCACTTCGGCCAGCACCTCTTGGGTGGCGGGGTTGACGGTTTCAAAGTAGTCGCGGCCTGCGACTTTGGTGCCATTGATGAGGTGGTCGATTTTCATATTCATGCTTTCACGAGGATATTGGTCAATGCCCCGATGCTTTCGATCTCTGTGACAACCACATCGCCCGGGTTCACGTTCACGATGCCGTCGGGCGTGCCGGTCAGGATCAAGTCGCCGGGGTTCAGCGTCATGAAACTGCTGAAGTATTCAATCAGCGTAGGCACGTCGAACACCATGTCGGCGGTGTTGCCGCTTTGCGTGACTTGGCCGTTGACGGTGGTTTGCAAGGCCAACGCCATGGGGTTGGCGATGTCTGCCGCATCCACCAGCCAGGGGCCAATCGGCGTGCAGGTGTCGCGGTTTTTCACGCGAAGGTTTGGGCGGTACCAGTTTTCCAGGTAGTCGCGGATGGCGTAGTCGTTGGCCACGGTGTAGCCGCCCACGTAGTCGTAGGCGTCGGCCTTCTTCACGCGGCGGGCGGTGCGGCCAATGACCACGGCCAGCTCGCATTCGTAATGCATGTACTTCACATCTGCGGGGCGCTTCGTGAAAGCTTTGTGCCCGATCAGCGACGCCTCACCTTTCATGAAGGCCAGTGGCTCTTCAGGGGCTTTGAAGGCAAGTTCCTTGGCGTGGTCGGCGTAGTTCAGGCCCAGCGCGATCACGGTGCGCGCCTGCGGCACGGGGGCCAGTGGCGGCAGCCAGACGACCTCGTCAAAGCCCACCCGATGGCCCTTGTGCGGGCCTTGGGTGATCAGCAACTGGCCGTCAGATTCGATGGCTTGCTGGATGGCCCCAGACCAAGCAATGCGTGCGTGTTTCATGCGGCTTCTCCCTGCACCGTTTGAACCCAGGGCGCAAAGCCGGGGGCGGTCAGGCACACGGTGTCGCCTGCACGGGCGCGAGGCCTTTGGCCGTTGGCCAGCACATCGGTGCCCAGCATCAGCACATCGCCGTCTTGCAAGCTCATGAACTCGGCCACGTCGGACAGCAAACGCGCCACAGGCCGCACCAGCTCGGACAGCTGCACCGTCTGAACACGCTGGCCATTGAGCTGCACCGTGATGCTCAGTTCGGAGCTGTCCAGGGCTGCCCAAGGCACCGGGGGCGATCCGCAGCCCAAATAACCATCACGGCAACGGAACTTGACGGGCGGTCGGTAATAACTGTCGTGCGGCACGGACCAATCGTTGAGCAGGACCACACTGTCAGGTGTGCCATGGGCGCCTATCACCAAGCCGAGCGTGGCGCCGATGTCCACCTCTAGCACCCCGTCTTGCAGCGTCAATGTGCCGCTCGGGTTGAAGGTGTTGGCCGATTTGACATACAGCACGGGCGCCTTGGGAGGGCCTTTGTGTGGGTCTTGTGCCATGCGCGGGGCCCACAGGTCCCATTCGCGCTGAAAATTGAGCAGACAGCCGTAAACGGTGCCCGCAGGTTGCCAATGTTTCATGTTGCAGCTTTCTTTGTGTGGGTGGGCTCAGTGGGTGCCACAGGCCCATCGCCTTCCAATCCGATGACCTGGTCGAGCAGGGCATACAAATCCTGCAAGACAGTTTTGCCCAGTTGCCCCTCCATCCAGGCGTAATGGGCCTCAATGCTGCGCGACAAGGCCTGCACCTTGGCCAGCCCGAGTTCTGTCGCGCGCACCACCGTCCTGCGGGCGTCCTGCGGGCAGCGTTGGCGTTCGATCAGACCGTCACGCTCCATCCGGGTGAGCACACCCGTCAGGCTGGGGCCGAGCAAAAATGCCTCTTTGGCCACCCGCCCGGTTTCCACCCCTGCGCTGTCGTGGGCGTGTTCACCCAACACCCTCAGCACGCGCCACTGTTGGTCGGACAGACCGTGCTCACGCAGGCTGGGCCGGGTATGGCCCATGACCGATTCGCGCGCCTGCAAGAGCAGGCGCGGCAGGTTGCGGTGGATGAATGGGGCGGCTGGCATTTATTTAACATGTTAATTGAATGGCCAGGTTTTGATCTGGGTGTTTTCCCTTGTTTTTGCATTGAGGGTGACAAGGGGCGGTGTCTGGCCGTGGTCTTGAAAGGTCATGTGTCCAAGCCAATGGCCTTTGCTGCGAAGGCAGATGGGCCGTTCACGCATTAAAGTGGACCCCATGTCACATGCTTTTAAACCATTGGGCCTGGAAGCGCCCATTTTTCAAGCCCCCATGGCGGGCGCACAAAACCACCGTTTGGCCTTGGCCGTGTGCCAAGCCGGTGGGCTGGGTGCGCTGCCTGCGGCCATGCTCAGCCCAGACGCCCTGCAGGCCGAGCTTCAAGCGCTGACGGTGGCCACCCGTGCACCCTACAACGTCAACTTTTTCTGCCACACGCCGCCCGCGCCCTCGCTGGAAGCCGAAGCCCGTTGGCAACAGGCCCTTGCCCCCTATTACCGCGAATTCGGGCTGGACCCGTCAGAGATGCCTGTCGGCCCAGGGCGAGTGCCTTTTGGGCATGACAGCGCCGATGTGCTGGAAGCCTTTCGCCCCGCCGTGGTGAGTTTTCACTTTGGCCTTCCCTCGCCCGATTTGCTGGCCCGAGTCAAAAGCTGGGGATCGCTGGTGCTGTCATCGGCCACCACGGTGGCCGAAGCGCAGTGGCTGCAGGCCCATGGCGCAGACGCCATCATTGCCCAAGGGCTTGAAGCCGGAGGCCACCGGGGCATGTTCCTGACCGAAGACCTGAGCACGCAAATCGGCACCTTCGCCCTGTTGCCGCAAATCGTGCGGGCCGTGCAGTTGCCGGTCATCGCCGCTGGCGGCATCGCCACTGTGCAGGGTGCGGCTGCTGCCAAGCAGTTGGGGGCATCGGCCGTGCAAATTGGCACCGCCTATTTGTGCAGCCACGAAGCCATCACCAGCGCCTTGCACCGCGCGGCCTTGCAATCGCCCGCTGCTCAGCATACGGCTTTGACCAATGTGTTCAGCGGACGCCCAGCGCGCGGCATCGTCAACCGCCTGATGCGCGAGTTGGGGCCCCTGTGCGCACAGGCCCCGGCGTTTCCAATGGCCACAGCAGGCATTGCCCCCTTGCGCGCAGCCGCTGAGGCGCAGGGCAGCAGCGACTTCACGCCGCTGTGGTCTGGTCAAAACGCCAGCGTTTGCCGTAACGCCGCTGCGGCTGACATCACCCGCGATTTTCTGCGCGCTTGGCACGCAGCCTGAGCCCCAGCCTCAGGCACACTTGCGTCCCATGGCCAAAGACAAATCGATATTCACCTGCACCGAATGCGGTGGCACCAGCGCCCGCTGGATGGGCAAGTGCCCCAGCTGCAACGCCTGGAACACCCTGATTGAGGGTTCGAGCGAACCCGCTGCAGGCAAAAACCGCTTTGGTTCGGTGCACGCCTCGCTGGCCCCCACGTCTGAAGTGCTGCCTTTGGCCCAGATTCAAGCGGCCGACTTTGAGCGCCACCCCACGGGCATCGATGAGCTCGACCGGGTGCTGGGCGGCGGCATGGTCGAAGGCGGCGTGGTGCTGATCGGTGGTGACCCGGGCATCGGCAAATCCACCTTGCTGCTGCAAGCGGTGGACGCGCTGCAGCGCAGCGGCATGAACACGCTGTATGTCACGGGCGAGGAAAGCGGCGCGCAAGTGGCCATGCGATCGCGCCGCCTGGGCCTGCCCGACTCGCAGGTGCCGGTGTTGCCGGAAATCCAGCTCGAAAAAATCCTGCACACGCTGCAAGCGCGCCAACCGGCCATTGCCATCATCGACTCGATCCAAACGGTGTATTCAGACCAACTGACCAGCGCCCCCGGCTCGGTGGCGCAGGTGCGCGAATGCGCGGCGCACCTCACGCGCACCGCCAAATCGACCGGCACCACGATCGTGCTGGTCGGCCACGTCACCAAAGAAGGCGCGCTGGCTGGCCCCCGCGTGCTGGAGCACATGGTGGACACGGTGCTTTACTTTGAAGGCGACACGCATTCGAACTTTCGCTTGATCCGCGCCATCAAAAACCGCTTTGGCGCGGTGAACGAAATTGGCGTTTTTGCCATGACCGAAAAAGGCCTGAAGGGCGTGAGCAACCCGAGTGCCATCTTTTTGAGCCAGCACGCTGAGCCGGTGCCCGGCAGCTGCGTGATGGTCACGCTCGAAGGCACACGCCCGCTGCTGGTGGAAATCCAAGCACTGGTGGACAGCGGCGGCCCTTCGCCACGGCGTCTGTCGGTAGGCCTGGACCGTGACCGCCTGGCCATGTTGCTGGCCGTTTTGCATCGCCATGCGGGCGTGGCCTGCATGGACCAGGATGTGTTTGTGAACGCGGTGGGCGGTGTGCGCATCAGCGAGCCTGCGGCCGACTTGGCGGTCATGCTGGCGATCACCAGCAGCTTACGCGGCAAAGCTTTGCCCAAGGGGTTCATCGCCTTTGGCGAGGTCGGCTTGGCGGGTGAAGTGCGCCCTGCGCCGCGTGGGCAAGACCGCCTGAAAGAAGCTGCCAAGCTGGGCTTCAAGGTGGCGGTGGTGCCCAAGGCGAATGCCCCCAAGAAAAACGACAAGGCCTTTGAAGGCCTGACCATCTACCCGGTGGATCGCATCGAAGAGGCCATGCAGGTGGTTCGCGGGCTGGACTGAGGGCGGGCACCTGAGGTCTTTGTTAAGACTTCAAAAACGTTCCAGCTCCGGGTGCTTGATCGCCCCCGCGCGCACCAGCATGCGGCCGTACTCGGCGCAGCGGTTCAGCGTCGGGATCACCTTGCCCGGGTTGAGCAAACCTAGCGGGTCAAAAGCGCGTTTGACGGCGAACATCTGCTCGTTTTCTTCGGCAGAAAACTGCACGCACATGCTGTTCACTTTTTCGATGCCCACGCCGTGCTCACCCGTCACCGTGCCGCCCATGGCCACGCTGGTCTCCAAAATGTCGGCACCAAACAGCTCGCAGCGGCGCAGCTGGTCGGCGTCGTTGGCATCGAACAAAATCAGCGGATGCAGGTTGCCGTCGCCCGCGTGGAACACGTTCAGGCAGCGCAGGGCGTATTTGGTTTCCATCTCGCTGATGGCTTGCAGGATGTCGGCCAGTCGCTTGCGCGGGATGGTCGAGTCCATGCACATGTAGTCGGGGCTGATTCGACCAGATGCCGGAAAGGCGTTTTTGCGGCCGCTCCAAAATTTGAGGCGCTGGGCTTCATCGCGGCTGACCGAAATGGCCGTGGCCCCGCAGTCGCGCAGCACCGCGCTCATGCGGCCGATTTCTTCTTCCACTTCTTCGGGCGTGCCGTCGCTCTCGCACAGCAAAATCGCCGCCGCGCTCAGGTCGTAGCCCGCGTGCACAAAGTCTTCGACAGCGATGGTCATGGGGCCGTCCATCATCTCCAGCCCCGCCGGGATGATGCCCGCCGCAATGACGGCCGCCACGGCGTCGCCCGCTTTGCGCACGTCGTCAAAGCTGGCCATGATGCAGCGCGCCAGCATCGGCTTGGGCACCAGTTTGACGGTGACTTCTGTGGTCACGGCCAGCATGCCTTCACTGCCCACCAGCACGGCCAGCAGGTCGTAGCCGGAGGTGTCGAGCGCGTCGCTGCCGAATTCGATCGGGTCGCCCTCGACCGTGAAACCGCGCACTTTGAGCACGTTGTGCACCGTCAGGCCGTATTTGAGGCAGTGCACACCGCCCGAGTTTTCGGCAACGTTGCCGCCGATCGTGCAGGCGATCTGGCTGGAAGGGTCGGGCGCGTAATACAGGCCATAGGGCGCGGCCGCTTCGCTGATGGCCAGGTTGCGCACGCCGCATTGCACCACCGCCGTGCGGCTCACGGGGTCGACGATTTTGATCTGGTTGAAGCGCGCCATCGACAGCGTCACACCCATGCGGTGCGGCATGGCCCCGCCTGACAGGCCTGTGCCTGCGCCGCGAGCCACCACGGGCACTTGCAGGGCATGGCAAGCTTTGAGCACGGCTTGGACCTGCGCTTCGGTCTCTGGCAGCGCCACCACCAGCGGCCGCTCGCGGTAGGCGGTCAGGCCGTCGCACTCGTAAGGCGTGGTGTCTTCAGGCGTGTAAAGAATGGCATCAGCCGGCAGCACACGGCCCAGGGCCTGGACCACAGCGCGTTGGCGCTCGGCACGTTCGGTGGCGGTCAGTTGCTGTGTTTCGGCAGGGGTGTTGGCGCTCATGGCATTCAAAACCTTCAAGTTAGGCCTTAACTGTACGCGCAAGCCCAAGGCGCGCGGCTGAAGAATCTTTGACAGCCTTGTGAAATCAGGCCAAGGCTTTTTTCAACCAATCGGCAAAGGTGGCGCATTCCCAGCGCTCCATGGTGCCGGTGCGCCAGCACAGGTAGTGGGCATGCGGGCTGGGCACGCTGCGCTCGAACAAGCGCACCAGTTGGCCGCTTTCCAACCAAGGTGCGCCGAGTTTGGTGCGGATCAGTCCGATGCCCAGGCCTTGGGCGGCGGCATCGCACATCAGGCCAATGTCGTTGAAGGAAGAGCCGTCGATGGGCTCGGGCCAGTCGAGGTCATGCGCTGCGAACCAGGTGCGCCAAGGCTCCAGGGGGCTGCGCAGCAGGGGCTGTCCCTGCAGGTCTTCGGCGCTGGCAAAAGGACCGTTTTCGCGAAGCCAGGCGGGTGAGGCCAGTGGTGTCACGTCGTCCTTGGCCAGACATACGTGTTCCACGTCCGAATAGCGGCCGGTGCCAAAACGCACCATCAGGTCGGCGTCTTCGGCCACCACGTCGAGCAGGGGAATGCTGACCTGCAAGGTGATGTCGATTTCGGGGTAGGCGTCCAGAAAGTGTTTCAGGCGCGGCATGAGCACCGAGCGCGCAAAAGTGGGCGTGACCGCCAGCCGCAGCTTGCGGCGTCCGGGCGTGTTGCTGGCGCTGGGAAAGCGCTGCAGCGCCACCAGGCCCTCGCGTACATGGGCCAAGTATTCGTTGCCTTCGGTGGTGAGCGAGAAGTCGGCCCGACCAAACAGCTTGGTGCCAATGATCTGCTCCAGTTGTTTGACGCGGTGGCTCACGGCGCTGGGCGTCACGCACAGCTCCTCGGCCGCCTGGGTCACGCTGCGCAATCGCGCCAATGCCTCAAAGGTCAAGAGACATTGGATGGGCGGGATGCGTGACGCGTGGGAGGCAGACATGGGGTTTGGGTCGGTTGGTGCTTGGTTGAGTGGGGGTGGGACTGGGGTTATTTGAAGATCACGGTCTTGTGGCCATTGATCAGCACGCGGTGCTCGCTGTGCCACTTCACGGCGCGAGCCAGCACCTGGCTTTCGGTGTCGCGGCCTTGGGCCGTCAGGTCTTCCACGGTTTTGCTGTGGTCCACCCGTGCCACATCTTGCTCGATGATCGGGCCTTCGTCCAGGTCTGCTGTCACGTAATGGGCGGTGGCACCGATCAGTTTCACGCCCCGGTCGTGCGCTTGGTAATAAGGCTTGGCACCCTTGAAGCTGGGCAAAAAACTGTGGTGGATGTTGATGGCGCGCCCCGCCAATTTGCGGCACAGGTCGTCGGAGAGGATTTGCATGTAACGCGCCAACACCACCAGCTCGGCCCCTTCGGCCTGGATGATCTCGTACTGCTTGGCCTCGGTCTGCGCCTTGTTGTCCTTGGTCACCGGGATGTGGTGAAACGGCACGTTGTAGCTGGCCGCCAGTTGGTAGAACTCGCGGTGGTTGCTGACGATGGCGCGGATGTCGAGCGGCAGCAGGCCACTCTTCCAGCGGAACAGAAGGTCGTTCAGGCAATGGCCTTCCTTGCTGACCATGATCACGGTGCGCATGGGCTGGGCGGTGGCGTGCAGGTCCCACTTCATGTCAAAGGTCTGGGCGAATGCGGCCCATTGGGCGTTCAGTGCCGCGCCGTCTGCTTGAGCACAGGCGAATTGCACCCGCATGAAAAACAGACCCGTGTCGTGGTCGTTGTACTGGGCTGCTTCTTCGATGTTGCCCCCGCGCTCCAGCAAAAAACCCGACACGGCATGCACGATGCCGTTGCGGTCAGGGCAGGAGAGGGTCAGGGTGTAGGTGGTGGACATGTGTGGAATGCTTGCGAAAATCGCTCGCGTCGGGCGAGTGGCTTGAGAGGTGGCTATTGTAGAGAGCACCTTTGATGGGCGCCGGGGGGGGCGCTGTCCGGCTCTGGACAGTCCCCCCGCTGCTGGCTCTATCGCTGCGGCTTTGGCAGGCGTAAACTGTCATGCTTGTTAGTTGCAATAAATCAGGAGCATTTGCCTTGGCCCACACCGACCTGAACATGAACAACCAGTGGTTGCCCTTCACGCCCAACCGCACTTTCAAACAAGACCCCCGCGTGTTCGTGGGTGCCGAGGGCATGCACTTCACCACGCACGATGGCAAAAAAATCATCGACGGCATCTCCAGCCTCTGGTGCGTGGGCGCGGGGCACAACCGCCGCCCGATCAACGAGGCCATCAAAAAGCAGCTGGACACGCTGGACTACGCCACGGCGTTTCAGGCCAGCAACGACAAGGCTTTCAAGGCGGCGCAGATGATTGCCGACATGGCCCCCGGTGACTTGAACAAGGTGCTGTTTTGCAACTCAGGCTCTGAGGCGGCCGACACCGCCCTGAAAGTGGCACTGGCCTACCACCGCGCCCGGGGCGAAGGCCACCGCAATGTCTTCATTGGCCGCGAAAAGGGTTACCACGGCGTCAACTTCGGCGGCATGAGCGTGGGGGGCCTGCCCGCCAACCGCAAGGTGTACGGCGCGCAGTTGCTGCCCCGCGTGGACCACATGCGCTTCATCCACGACCCGGTGAACCATGCCTATATTCACCACGAAGAACCCGTGTGGGCTGAAGACCCGCTGCTGGAGCTGGAAAACCGCATCTTGGTGCTGCACGACCCGAGCAACGTGGCGGCCGTGATCGTGGAGCCGATTGCGGGCAGCGCGGGCTGGTATATCCCGCCCCAAGGCTATGTGAAGCGCCTGCGCGAGATTTGCGACAAGCATGGCATTTTGCTGATTTTTGACGAGGTCATCACCGGCTTTGGCCGTTTGGGGGTGAACTTTGGGGCCGACTATTACGGCGTTGTGCCCGACATGCTGAACTTCGCCAAAGCGGTGACCAATGGCGTGATCCCGCTGGGCGGCGTGATCTGCCGCGACTTCATCTACGACGCGATGATGAACGCCAATGCGCCAGACCACGCCATCGAGTTCTTCCACGGTTACACCTATTCAGGCCATCCCGTGGCCTGTGCAGCGGCCATTGCCACCCTGGACCTGATGCAGGAAGAAAACCTGTTTGCCCGCGCGGGCCAGCAAGGCAAGAAGCTGGGCGACGCGATGCACAGCGCCATGAAGGGCTTGCCCAATGTGATCGGCATCCGCACCTTGGGCTTGGCCGGGGCCGTTGATTTGGCCAGCATCGCGGGCGCGCCTGGCAAGCGGGCATTCAACATCTTCATGGACTGCTTCCACCATGGCGTGTGGGTGCGTCCGGCCGGCGAAAACATCGTCATTTGCCCTCCATACATTGTGGAAGACGCGCACATCGACCAGATCGTGCAGACGGTCGCCGACAGCATCCGCCGTCACGCCTGATGCCTTGGGGTATCGGTGCCGAGGTGCCCGGTTGAAGTACTGGCAGCGCACCCTGGGCACTTTGGCCGCCGCCTGGCTTGCGGCCGAAGGTTGCGTCTGGCTGGGCACGCCCATTCCTTGGATGCTGGGGCCTTTGCTGGTCACCGCCCTGGCTTCCATCTTGGGCGCACCCACGCACAGCGCGAACCTTTTGCGCAACAGCGGTCAATGGGTCATCGGGGCCGCGCTGGGTCTGTATTTCACGCCCCAGGTCAGTGCCTTGGTGCTGGCCCAGTGGTGGGCCATTGCGTTGGCCGTGGTGTGGGCGCTGGCGCTGGGGGGCTTGTTTGGCCTGTGGTTGCGGCGCCAGCATGGCGCTGAGTTGTCGCACCTATCGCCCCGCGCCCTGTTTGCCACCACGTATTTTTCTGGCTCGATTGGCGGTGCGTCCGAGATGACGCTGCTGGCCGAACGCTATGGGGCACGTACCGATTTGGTGGCGGCAGCGCACAGCATGCGCCTGGTGATGGTGGTGATCGCCGTGCCTTTTGGCATGCAGTGGGCACAACACCAGTGGGGTTTGACGGTGGATGCCTCTTTGCTTCCCGGTCCGCGCCTGGCGCAATGGCCGGGATTGCTCTGGTTGGGCTTGGTGACGGCCGCCGGTGGCTGGGTGATGCTGAAGCTGGGCCGCACCAACCCTTGGTTCATGGGTTCGCTCCTGACTTCCATGGCAGTGACCTTGGCGGGCTGGGAATGGTCGGCTGTGCCCAACGCGCTGACCAACGCTGCGCAGTTGGTCATCGGCGTGAGCTTGGGCATCCGGTTTCGGCGCGAATTCGTCAAAACGGCCCCACGCTGGCTGGCTTCGGTGGCGTGGGGTTCGGTGTGGATGATGGGCTCGTCCGTGCTGTTTGGCTTGGCCTTGGCATGGGGTACGGGCTTGCATCCGGCCATGCTGGTCTTGGGCACAGCGCCCGGAGGCATCACCGAGATGGCCATCACGGCCAAGGTTCTGCAGCTGGGGGTGCCGGTGGTCACGGCTTTTCAGGTGTGCCGCTTGGTGGCTGTGTTGTTGATTGTGGGGCCGCTGTTTGCCTGGCTGACTCGCCGGCTGGCCAAGGCCTGAGCGTCGCTCAGTGCACCAAGACGGGCTGCTGGGCCAAGCCTGTGTAGCCTTCAAGCGTGTCTTCGACTTCTTCCTGGGTGGGCGTGTGCTGTTGCCAGGCCTGAATTTGCTGCTGGAACATCTCGGCCCAAGAGCCGTCCAGATAAACCTCTTTGCCCGAGCGTTTGTCCACGATTTCAAAACCATGGCGCTCCAGCTGGGGCTGGCTGCTGGTGGCGGATGCTTCGACCGGCGCATTGGCCAGCATGTGCATCACGGCAAAGGTTTCGGATTCGTACAACAGGTTCATGCGTTCATTCTCTCTCAACTTGTGGCTTGCAAGTGGGTGCATATGTAACAACTTCAAGTGGGTGTGGTTTTTGGTCCGCGCTGTGCCACAAGGGGTGGGGTTATGGCGTGAGGGGTAATGCGCTCAAGACTTGGCGTCCTGTCAGTTGCAGGTCGATGAAATTGCCACTGACT
>JBIKRC010000156.1:0-5349 GCA_044349375.1 Limnohabitans sp. | reverse complement strand
AGGTCACACGCGTGGCCCACGAGGCCGATCTGGCCGCCAAGGCCTATGCCAAGGCCAACGACTATTGAATTTTTGAAGGTGTTGTGATGTCTGGTTTGAAGCTGCCGATCAGCCTGGAATTTTTTCCACCCAAAACGCCAGAAGGTGCAGAAAAGCTGCGCGGGGTGCGTCAAGCGCTTTATGGCTTAAAGCCAGAGTTCTGCTCGGTGACCTACGGCGCTGGTGGCTCCACACAAGAAGGCACCTTTGCCACCGTGGGCGCAATCCTGTCCGAGGGCGTGCCAGCGGCTTCGCACTTTTCGTGCATTGGCGCGACCAAGGCGTCGGTGCGCGCCGAGTTGGCCACGCTCAAGGCCATGGGCGTGCAGCGCCTGGTGGCTCTACGCGGCGACTTGCCCAGCGGTTACGGCGCGGGTGGCGAGTTCCATTACGCCAGCGATTTGGTGGCCTTCATCCGAGCTGAGACCGGTGACGATTTCCACATCGAAGTAGCGGCCTACCCCGAAATTCATCCTCAGGCCAAGTCCCCCGATGCCGACTTGCAAGCCTTTGCCACCAAGGTTCAGGCCGGGGCCAACTCGGCCATCACACAATACTTCTACAACAGCGATGCGTATTTCCGTTTTGTGGACGATGCCTACAAACTGGGTGTCGATGTGCCCGTCGTGCCGGGCATCATGCCGATTACCAGCTCAGCGCAATTGCTGCGCTTCTCAGACGCCTGCGGGGCCGAAATCCCGCGCTGGATCCGACTGCGCCTGCAAGCCTATGGCGACGACACCGACTCCATCAAGGCCTTTGGCCTGGACGTGGTGTCAGACCTTTGCGAGCAACTCATCAACGGCGGCGTGCCCGCCATCCACTTCTACACCATGAACCAGAGTGCGGCCACATTGGCGGTCATCCAGCGGCTGAACTCGCTGACCTACTGACGCGCTTTGATGCTGGACCTGTCGCATTGGCAGCGCCCACCCCAGCCTTGGCTGGGCGTGTTCACCGACATCGATGACACCCTGACCACCGATGGCGCGATCACGGCGGATGCCTTGCAGGCACTGGCGGCACTGAAACAGGCTGGCCTCATGGTCATCCCCATCACCGGGCGGCCCATGGGCTGGAGCCGCGATTTCGCCCAAACCTGGCCCGTGGATGCGCTGGTCGCCGAAAACGGTGCTGCGGCCTGGTTGCCTCAAGCCAACGGCACACCCCGGGCCATTTACCAACAAAGCGCTGCTGTGCGCTCAGCCAATCGGACACGAATGCAAGAGGTGGCCGCTCGCATCGTGCGCGAGGTGCCCGGTGCTGCGATGGCCCAGGACAGTGCTGGCCGGGAAACCGACATCGCAATCGACCACAGCGAATTCACGCACCTGCCCGCTGCAGCCATTGACGAGGTGGTGCGCATCATGCGCAGCGCCGGCATGGTAGCCACTGTCAGCAGCATCCACATCAATGGCTGGTTTGGCGAACACCACAAGTTGAGCGGGGCACGCTGGATCTTGCGCGAACTGTGCGCACGCCAGCTGGACGACGAGTGGCGGCAATGGGTTTATGTTGGCGACTCCACCAACGACCAGGTGATGTTTGAACACTTCCCCCTCAGCGTGGGGGTGGCCAACATCGCCCGCTTCCTGCCGCAGTTGCGTTTCAAGCCGCACTTTGTGACGCAACAGGCCCGGGGCGCTGGCTTTGCCGAGCTGACGCAGCGGCTGCTCGCGATCGCGCCACACGGTTGAGTGCAGGGCTCAGTAAGCGCCTTGGCGGGTCAACACCACCGAGATGGTTTTGAACATAATGACCAAGTCGTGCCACAGGGACCAGTTTTTGACGTACCAACTGTCAAGATACACCCGCGTGTCGTAGTCCACATCGTTGCGCCCGCTCACTTGCCAAAGGCCAGTCATGCCGGGGCGAACCATCAGGTAATAGCCCACCTGGTCACCGTAACGGGGCAACTCACTGCGCACCACAGGGCGCGGCCCCACCAAGCTCATCTCGCCCCGGATCACGTTGATCAGTTGTGGCAACTCGTCCAGGCTGGTGCGCCTTAAAAATCGCCCAACCTGACTGACACGCGGGTCTGAACGCAGTTTGTGCTCAGTCTGCCATTGCTTGCGCAGTTCGGGTTGGCGCTGCAACAGATGCTCCAGCTGTTTTTCGGCATCGACCACCATGGTGCGGAACTTGTAGCAATTGAAAACCTTGCCTTTTTTGCCAACGCGTGGGTGCGCAAACAAAGCCGGCCCCCCATCACGGCGAACGGCCCAAGCCATCAGCACCAAGGCTGGACTGAGCACCAGCAATAAGGCCAAAGCAGCGACCGTGTCAAACAGCCTTTTCGTCAAACGCGCAGGCCAGCGACGCAAGTTGTTGCGCATGCGCAGCAAGGCCACTTCATGCGAGAAGAAATGCGACATGTCCGTCCCATGCAGGGGCACTCCGCGCATGGCAGGAATGACGCTGATGTCCGGTGCGCCCCATTGAGCCAACTGGCGCAACCATTGCTCGCGTTGATCGGACTGGGCATGCTCCAACGCAATGACCCACTGAATGCCCGGTTGCTTGGCGTAATGCGCCATCTCCAACTCGGGCAATCGCGGATAAGTTGTGTCCGAGGCCCGGCCCCCAGCACCGCCCGCATCCACAAAGCCCTGCACCGAAAAGCCCAACTCAGGCTGGCTGTTCAAGGCCAGCGCCGCTTCTTCTGCGTTAGCACCGATGCCAATGATGACCGTGGGCCGGTACCAAAGCGAAAACTTTTTGAGGATTTGCCGGGTGACATAGCGCATCAAGACCAACATGAGCAAGACCAGCACCCAGGACAAAAGCCACCACAACCGCGAAGCATTCCAACGGGTCACAGCCACCAAGGCCATGTCCATCAAGGCCAACACCCCCACCAATCGGAAAAAATCACCCAATTCGTCCCACAAAGGCCTGCGGTCGCTGTAATGCTGGTAACGGCTCAGCAGCAACACCAGCCCCAGCACGCCCATCAGGCCCCAGGCGATGAAGCGTTGCGTGTCCTGCCCTGCCCACCAGGACTTGAACGGCACGCCCTCCGGCGACACCAGCGCAGCGGTCAGTGGCAACGACATGGCAAATGCCACCACCATGGCCACTGCATCGCCCAACATGATGGCCAATTTAGACAACCGAACCTTGAGCAGGCTCAGGTAAGCCACAGGCTGGGCAGTCTGGCCCTGTTTTGGGGTCACCCGCTTCACGCCCAAAACCCTTTGTGCATGGACAGTTGTTTTTTCAAGCCCACGGGCAAGCGCATGTGTGAACGCCCCAATCGGTAAGCCAGCGCCTTGAGGGTCGTGCGCAACAAGGCCTCCGGCAAACGCCAAAGCGCGTGGTGCAAAAGGAAGCGGATTTCCGATTTCAAAAACCGGAGGCCCTCTCGGCCCGCTTTGCCGTAATTCTGGATCATCCAGTTTTCATCGTGGTGGAACACGCCCGTGTCAAAGTAGCGTGCAAATTCACTCGCCAAAGAGTAATTATGTGAATGATAAACGAGCGCCTGCGCCTCGTAGCGAATGGCATGTCCCTGCTGCAACAGGCGAGCGGCCAAGTGCGTGTCCTCGCCCAAAATCACACGCGGCGAAAAGCCCCCCACGGCGCGCAGTGCCGACAAGCGGTAAGCCGCAATAGCATTGGACAAACTGCCATCGGTGGGCTCTGAATCCAGCACCCAGCAATGTGCAGGTGCAGGTGTTTGCGCCTGCAAACCTGACAGAAAGTCCACCCACAAGGATCCTGTATTGTAAGTGGGCACCAACACAGCAGCCATCTCCGAGAAAGACAGAAAGGACTGGCTGGGGGAGGGCATGGGCGGGCTGATCGGGTTGGGTGTATCCACAGGCGCTATTTTGCCTGTACTCAAGTTGCCAAAGGGTGGGCAGGTTGTCGCGGCCGCCCGCTCAGCGGCCGCTATGATGCATGCTGTACAGCACACCGGTCACTGGGCCGCGATTTCTCATGACCCCACCGGCTCCCCTCACCTGGCAAGAAGATGGCCAGACCCACAGCGCGCTTTGGGTGACTGACCACGGGGCTCGCCCCCCAGCCAAGCTGATGGTGGTGGATGACACCTTGAACGCCGACACCGCCTACCGCCTGGCCTGTGAAGGCACGGGTTTGCTGTGGCGCGGCGACTTTCAAAATGCCCGCCAGCTGCTGCAGGCGCTCAAACGCCGCCTGGAGCGTCCTTCACGCCCCAAAAAATCCTCAACCAAACCCCGCGACAGTGCACACCCGGCCCCATCGGCCTTCAACGCCCACCGCCAAGCGCAATCTCAACGCGCCCGTGTACTCAGCCAAATCCTGATCGAGTTGCAGCCTGACTACAGCATCGCGCTGCGCCGAGCGCCCGCTGCTCAAACCGCTTGTCAACAAGCCTTTGGGCCTGCCGACGGACAGAACCGCGTGGTGTCCCTGCGCAGTTTGCAAGGCGTCATTGGCGCGTTCGAGTGGCGCAAAAATGGCGTCGAGGTGCCCGCATTGGGCGAAAACTTGAGCATCCACCCGCACTACGGCGTGTTTTCCCCCGTGCGGGGTGAGTATGTCCAACTCGTGGCCCAAGCCCCATGGCCTGCTGCTTTGAAGACGCACTCGGTAGCTTTTGACATCGGGGTGGGCACCGGCGTCTTGTCGGCCCTGCTGGCTCGCAGAGGTGCAGCGCAAGTGATCGCCACCGACCTGTCTGAACGTGCATTGGCATGCGCACGCGACAACCTGCAGCGCCTGGGCCTGCAAAACCAAGTTCAGCTTTTGCACACCGATTTGTTTCCACCTGGCCAGGCCGCGCTGGTGGTTTGCAACCCGCCTTGGCTGCCAGCACGCCCGACCTCGCTGCTGGAGCATGCAGTCTATGACGAAGACAGTCAGATGCTCAAAGGCTTTCTGGGTGGCCTGAAGGCGCACCTGATTGAAGGCGGCGAAGGCTGGCTGATCTTGTCGGACCTGGCCGAACACCTGGGTTTGCGCACACGCGAAGAACTGCTGAGCTGGATCGCCGAAGCGGGTCTGCAGGTGCTGGACCGCACGGACGTGAAACCGGTACATGGCAAAGCACAGGACCCTAGCGACCCGCTGCATACGGCGCGGGCAGCAGAGGTCACATCGCTTTGGCGATTGGGCGTTCTGTAAGCGCTGTCAGTCATGGATCCCGTGCGAGCCCAGGGTCATCTTTGCAGCCCGCGCCTCCGACTTCAAACCCTCGCCAGCACCGGCCCCAGCGCCACGCCCGTGTGCGTGCCCAACAGCACCAAAGCCTCGGGCGTCATGGCCGCCACAATTCGGCCCCCAGCATTGCCGCCTTCAGGTCCCAGGTCAATGACCCAG
>JBIKRC010000006.1:0-19323 GCA_044349375.1 Limnohabitans sp. | reverse complement strand
TGCATGTTGCCTTTTTCATTCCAGACCTTGTTGATGGCATCAAAAGCACCGTTTTTGCGCTGCTCGGCCACAGGGATCTGGGTCAGCTTCAGGAAGTCGGCCTCAGGCATCACGTTGGTGTAAAAAGCGCCGGTGTTCAGCGCCATGTCGACCACGCCGGTTTTCACCGCGTTGCCCAGCTCAAACGACGGAATGGCGCGGGGCCCGCCGATGAAGTTGATTTGCAAAACCCCTTTGCCCTCGGCGTTGACCTTGTTGATCCAAGGCTGCAGGCGTTGCACGTAGATGCCGTTTTCGGCAAAACCGCTGATTAGGCGCAGCGTGACTTCTTGCGCCAGCGTGGCCGAGCTGGCGCCGAGCGCCAAAACCAATGCCGTGGCCTGGGTGAGTAAACGTCGTTTCATGGGCTAGTCTCCTGTTGTGGTTGCGGGTCGATGGGGAATTTGTAGGGTAGTCTTGTTTGCCACGTTGCGGGGGTCACGCAGGTGCCAGTTGGTGCACGGCCTGATCGAGCGCTTGCCCACTGTCGTCGGCCAAGGCGGCTTTGCGCAAGGCGCTCAGGCGGTTGGCCGCATCGGGCAGCTGCTGCAGGCGGGGCAAAGTGGTCATGATTTTTTCAAAATGCCGCCAGCCGCGTGCGTGGGTGTCGCCATAACCTTTGACCAATTGTTGTCCGCGCAGCACCTCCAAGGCCAGGTCCGCGTGGCTAGGTAACAAGTTCATGGCGTTCACCCACCAGGCTTCGATACGTTGTTGCTCTGTTTGGTAGCGCAAAGACACTGGCCTGATGCGGCGCAGGCTGGCCACGCCATACAGCAGCAGAAAACCGCGCAATGAGCTGGTTTGAACCACGCGGCCTTTTTGCGTGAAGTGGCCGACCACGGCGCGGGCTGTCTTGGAGCCCAGCAACCAGCGGCCCAGGCCCGCAGGCAGGGTGTCGGCAATTTCTTCCAAGCGTGGGTGCATGAATTCGTGGATATCGATCAGCTGCTTTTCGCTCAGGCTCACTTCCTGGCTGACGCGTGCAAAACGTGAGCGGCGGGTTTTTAAATCGGCCACACGCACCGTGTCTTCGTAAGACATCCACAGGGCCAGGTGCCGAGCGCCTTCGCGCAGGATCTCTTCGGCCAGGCTTGTGGCCGTGTTTGACGAGGCCAGCGCACCAGCCATCTCTTGTAAACGCCGCGTATACAGGCTGGCATAAGCGACATCCTGGTAATCGGCCATCCGCGTCAAACCCGAGGCGATGACCTCGTGCGCTGCTGGGGCGAATGCGCCTTCCAGACTTTGCGCCAAGGCCTGCAGCTTGGGGCCGACTTGGCGGTGCAAAGGCAAAGCCACAGGGGTGGCATCGGCCACGCTGGATGAGCTGGGTTGCAGCACCTGCATGGCCGCATCAAAGCCAGCGGCAAAAGCCTTCAGACTGGTTTTGACGCCCACACCGCTGCGCTCGATGGTGGCTTCGAATTGCGCCCTTGAAAACGACAAACGACCGCTGGCCGCCAGCGCGCCATACAAAGCGGGCGCAATCAGGCTGCCGGTTTGCTCGGCCAGTTGGGCAAAGTCGGCGCTGATGAACTGCCGTGCGGCGGCCTGCGCTCCCGCCAACAGCTTGGCCTCGTCCACACGCCCGTCACCCATGGCGGTGCGCTCGGTCATGGAATAGACGCGGTGCGAAGACGCGATGAAGGTGGTTTTGTGGGGGTCTACCAGTCCGCGTTGCAGGGCGCGACCGGCCTCCATCAATTCTGACGCCAGCACGATGTCGACTTCACCCGGAAACGGGCTGAGCGCCATCACGGGCATTTGCCCTGAAGGCGATGCCGACTGGGGGTACATCTCGATGTAATAAATGGTGGCCCCGGTGCGCTGCGCCACGCCAGGCACCGAGGTGGTCTGGGCCCAGTGGCCGTTCTGTTCAGCCAAGTCGACAAGCCAGTCGGCCAGAACGCCACCACCTTCGCCGCCCATGGCCAAAATGGCCAGGCTGATGATGCTTGGGGTTGGGGTGGTGTCGGTCATGCGGCAATGCCTTCCAGGCGACGTTCAATGCGGTTTTGCAGCCAACCGATCACACGTTCGCGCAGGCCTTGCTTGAAACGGTCCCAGGCGGTGGGGTTGTTGATGATCTCGGCCCGATAAAACGAGGGGCAGAGCACGGCAGCGTGCGCGACCTCGCCGCACAGGCCGCAGCCCACGCAGCTGTCGGCCACGGCCGCCACTGGGTCTTGGCGCAACGGGTCGGGGTTGGGTTTGATGCTGAGCGAGGGGCAGCCCGACAGGCGAATGCAGGAGTGGTCGCCGGTGCAGGTGTCGGGGTCAATGCCAAAGCGCTCGCGCACCACGCGCTCGCCTTTTTGGATGCGCTGGCGAATCAGTGGCTTGACGCGGCGCTGTCGGTTGAGCATGCACTCGCTTTGCGCCACGATGACCTTGGGGCCTTGCTGCTTGGTAGTCAGGGCGTCACGCAGGGCTTGGCGCATTTGGTCCAGACTGTAGGTGTTGGTGACCGTCTTGACCCATTCCACGCCCACGCCGCGCACGGCTTTTTCAATCGGGTTGTTGGTGTTGCGGATCGGGTTGATGGCCTTAGACGACAGTACGTCTTGCCCGCCTGTGGCGGCCGAATAACCGTTGTCCACCACCAGCAACAAGTTGTCGGACTGGTTGAACACCGCGTTGCCCACGCCGCTGGTCAGGCCGTTGTGCCAGAAACCGCCGTCGCCCATGATCGAGACGGTGCGCTTGCTCGTCTCGCTGGTGTTGAAGGCCGAAGCGCCCGCCCAGCCCAAGCCATAGCCCATGGTGGTGGCGCCAATGTTGAAAGGCGGCAGGATCGAAAACAGGTGGCAACCAATGTCGCAACTCACATGGTGCTGGCCCAGCTCTTTCTCGATCATCTTGATGGCGGTGAAGATGGGCCGCTCGGGGCAACCGGTGCAAAACGAGGGTGGGCGCGGGTGCACTTGGGCCACTGCTTCGCTGATCGCCAACTGGTTGCTCGCCTGCACGGCGGGCAGCGTTGCTGGCATCAGGTGCGCCGCGTATTGCGCGATGAACGCCCGGATGCCTTTCAGCACCACCCCGCCGGTGTATTCGCCGCCCATGGGCAGCACGTCTTTGCCGTGGATGTGGGTGTTCAGACCCGCTTTGTGCAAAATGCTGTGGATGTTTTGCTCAATGAAGTCGGGCTGGCCTTCTTCCACCACCAGCAGGCCGCGCTTGCCGGTGCAAAAGCGTTTGAATTCATCGTCGACCAGGGGGTAGGTGATGTTCAGCACATACAGCGGAATGTCAGTCTTGCCAAAGTCGTCGGCCAGGCCGAGCAGTTGCAGTGCACGCACCACACCGTTGTACAGGCCGCCTTGCATGACGATGCCAAAGTCTTGCGCGTCTTCGGAGAAAAACTCGTTGAGCTGGTGTTCCTGGATGAACTTGACCGCAGCGGGCCAGCGCGTGTGGGTTTTTTCTTGCTCGTGCAAATAACTGGCGGGCGGCAGCACGATGCGGTTGACATCGCGCTTGGGGTTTTCAATGGCGTCTTTGAGGGTGAAGCTGGGCCGCACATTGTCGCGGGTGGGAAAGCGGCCATGCACATGGCAGGCGCGGATGCGCAGCTCCAGCATGACCGGCGTGTTGCTGGCCTCTGACAGCTCAAAACCTTTTTCGACCGCATGCACGATGCTGGGCAGGTTGGGGCGCGGGTCGATCAACCAGACCTGCGACTTCATGGCAAAAGCGTGCGAGCGCTCTTGCATGATGCTGGAGCCCTCGCCGTAATCCTCGCCCACGATCAGCATGGCACCGCCGGTGACGCCGCCTGAGGCTAGATTGGCCAGCGCGTCAGACGCCACATTGGTGCCCACGGTGGATTTGAAGGTGACCGCGCCGCGCAGCGGGTAGTTGACCGAGGCGGCCAAGGTGGCGGCTGCCGTGGCCTCTGAGGCGCTGTGCTCGAAATGCACGCCCAGTTCTTGCAGGATGTCGTTGGCGTCGGTCAGCACGTCCATCAGGTGCGAAATGGGCGCACCTTGGTAGCCCGCCACATACGACACGCCCGACTGAAGCAAGGCCTTGGTGACGGCCAGAATGCCCTCGCCGTGGAACTCGTCGCCATCGCCCAAGCGAAGTTTTTGCACCTCTTGCACAAATGAGCGTTCAGCCATGCCCAAAACCTTTCATGGGGACCTTGTCCCGTGGTGAAGCCTGATTCAATGCGAGCAATTTAGGCCAGTGCGAGCATCACGGCAAATGGATTCTTCCAATGCGCTACATTGACGTTGTGAATAATTGGTAACAACCCTTATTCACGTAAACCATGGGCAAAACATGAATTTCCGACAACTCGACCTCAACCTGTTGCGTGTGCTGGTGGCCATCCACCGCACCCGCTCGGTCACGGCGGCGGGCAAGGCGCTGGCTTTGTCCCAGCCCGCCACAAGCAATGCGCTGGCGCGTTTGCGTGAATTTTTTGGCGATGATTTGTTTGTGCGCTCCCCCGTCGGGCTGCAGCCCACCCGCTTGTGTGAGCAGCTGGCACCGGCCATGCAGTCCCAACTGCTGGCCATGGAAAGTTTGGTGCTCAACCACCAGCCGTTTGAAGCGTTGAGCAGTCACCGCCATTGGCGACTGTCCTTGTCTGATTTGGGTGAAATTCTGTTTTTGCCGGGTCTGGCGACCGCCTTGCGCCGCGAATCGCCACAGGCTTCTTTGTCTAATATTTCAGTGGATGCCGCGCAGGTGGCTTCGGCGCTGGAGGCGCGTGACATCGACATGGCCATTGGCATCTTGAAGCCGCAACACCGAGGCATTCGCAGCCAGTTGCTGTTCAAAGAGCGCTATATGGCCATCTCTTCCAAAGACTGGTCACCCACACCCCGGGGACGCGGGAAGACGCTGAATCTTGCTCAGTTGGCGCAAGCCCGGTTTGTGGTGGTCTCGCCCACGGCCACGTTCCACGGCAGCGTGGAAAAAATGCTGGCGGACATGAAACTGCAAGACCGCATTCTTGTGAGGCCTCGGCACTTTGGGGCCATTGCGGTGCTGGCGCAGAGCACCGATTTGCTGTGCATCGTCCCCGAGATGTACGCCCGCAACCTGAGCCAGCGCTTGCAGCTGCAAATGTGGACGATTGAAGAGGCCCCGGCCTATGAGGTGAATCTGGTCTGGCACGCCAGTACCGACCAAGATGCCGACCAGCAGTGGATGAGGGGTGTGGTGGAGCGGTTGTTTGCGCGAAGGAACTCGCAGGTCGGCAGCTTTATAGATTCGGCTCCATGAAGTTTAAATTGCCCTTGTGTGGGTCAACCAAGAAGTGATTTTTGTTGTTATAGGAGCACACCCTGTGCGCGATGGAATTCAAAGGGCGTGCTTCACAGACTTCAGTAAAGCTCGCATACCTATTTGGCAGCAAGTCATTGTTAACGAAGCTATCGCTCACCAAATAACAAATTTCTTGCCGGGTCTTGATATAGCTGAGTTGGCAAGGGTAGAGGTCCAGCTGGCACTGCGAGACTTCAGTAAAAGTGCTTTTTATTTAGCATTATCGATATGACTTTGGAATCAGCAGTCGAACCGAAAGAAGTGTAATTCTCTCCCACTGAAATATCTACTTAAGAAAGTCCTGGGACTGCGTTCGATTCAAATTGACAGAGGTCGTGCGGCACTGGCACTATTCATCATTAAGTAAATAAAGGTGACTAGCACTGATGCTCGCCATTTTTTAGAACCCATCTTGGAGCCAAACTCAATGCCTATTCAAACACTTGGAATCATCATGCACGGCGTTACCGGACGCATGGGCATGAACCAGCATCTGATTCGTTCTATCGTTGCCATACGCAATCAAGGCGGCGTCACTTTGTCCAATGGCGACAAGGTCATGCCCGATCCTATACTGATCGGACGCAATGCAGAAAAAATGGAAGCTCTGGCCAAGACTTGGAACATTGAACGCTGGGGTACCGACCTTGACACGGCGCTCAAGAACAAGAGCGACACCGTTTTCTTCGATGCTGGTACTACGCAAATGCGCCCCACCTTGTTGGCCAAAGCCATTAAATCAGGCAAGCATGTGTATTGCGAAAAACCCATTGCCACCAATTTGAACGAAGCGGTTGAAATTGCGCGCCTTGCAGAAAAGTCAGGGGTCAAGCATGGCGCCGTACAAGACAAATTGTTCTTGCCCGGTTTGCGCAAACTCGACATGCTCAGAAAAGCGGGCTTCTTTGGCAAGATGCTAAGTGTGCGAATTGAGTTTGGCTACTGGGTGTTTGAAGGCGACTTGCAACCCATACAACGTCCAAGCTGGAACTATCGCAAAGAAGACGGCGGCGGCATTATTCTCGACATGGTGTGTCACTGGCGTTATGTGTTGGACAACTTGTTTGGTGAAGTTCAATCAGTCTCTTGCTTGGGTGCCACGCACATTCCAACGCGTTGGGATGAAGCCAACAAGCCCTATGAATGCACTGCAGACGATGCGGCCTATGCCACCTTCGAATTAAAAGGCCATCAAGGCGAGCATGTGGTGGCACAAGTGAACAGTTCATGGACCACACGTGTCAATCGCGAAGATTTGGTCACCTTCCATGTCGATGGTACGCATGGCTCGGCGGTTGCTGGGCTTCAGGCCTGCAAGGCGCAAAGCAGAGTCAATACGCCACGCCCCGTTTGGAATCCCGATGTGAAGCAAACCATGACCTTCACAGACCAATGGCAAGAGGTGCCCGACACACAGTTCTACGACAACGGTTTCAAAATTCAGTGGGAGCACTTTATTCGACACATTGTGGAAAACGAACCCTATCGCTGGACCCTGCCTGAAGGCGCCAAAGGCGTTCAGTTGGTGGAGGCGGCCTTGCAGTCTTGGCAAGAGCGTCGCTGGGTTGACGTAGCGCCCCTCAAAATTTAAGGTGCAACATGGCACAACGCATTCAATTACCCAACTTGCATGGTCAGCTTAAGGACTATGGACTGGTAGGAACCACACCCCTTCAACCCAATCCGGGTATAAAGTTCAATCGCATTGCTTATTCGGCAGCTCACGTGGTGTCCAACCCTATGGCACCAAACGACCCTTGGTTAGATTGCGCTTTGGACTGGGATGCCACCATTGCATACAGAAAGCATCTGTGGAAGTTGGGCTTGGGTGTGGCGGAGGCCATGGACACTGCACAGCGCGGCATGGGTTTAGATTGGCCCACATCACTCACACTCATTCAACGTTCTATTGACGCTTCAAAAGATGTACCTGGTGCATTCTTGGCTTCAGGATGCGGCACCGATCATTTGAATTTGGACAGCGTGACAACCGTTGACGAAGTGATGGCTGCTTATGAATTTCAAATGGAGGCCATTGAAAAGTTGGGCGGTAAGCTCATCATCATGGCCAGTCGAGCCTTGGCCCGAGTGGCCAAGTCACCAGCCGATTACGAGCGTGTTTACGACAGAATTTTGAGTCAAGCCAAACAACCTGTGTTGCTGCATTGGCTAGGCGATGCTTTCGACCCAGCTCTAACGGGTTATTGGGGCTACAAAGATACAGACAAGGCAATGGACACAGCCTTGGGCATCATTCAAGCGCATGCCAAAAAGGTTGATGGCATCAAAATATCGTTGCTCGACAAAGACAAAGAAATACAGATGCGCCGCCGCTTACCCGCCAGTGTTCGCATGTACACCGGTGACGATTTCAACTACGCCGAATTGATTGCGGGCGATGGCAAGGGTGAACACTTGGTTCATGGCCAAAGCGATGCTCTTTTGGGTATTTTTGATGCCATTGCACCTGCAGCCAGTGCTGCCTTGGGCGAGTTGGCTCAAGGCAATCTTGAAAAGTTTCACGCTATATTAGGACCTACGGTTCCTTTGTCGCGCCATATTTTCAAAGCGCCAACACGCTTTTATAAGACTGGCATTGTCTTTATGGCCTGGCTCAATGGCCACCAAAAACATTGCACGATGGTGGGCGGGCAACAAAGCACGCGTTCTGTGATTCATTTGGCCGAGTTATTCAAATTGGCCGATGCAGCCAATTTGTTAGAGCAGCCTGATTTGGCCTTGCACCGCATGAAAATAATGCTGAACATGCACGGTATTGAATAAAAATTAAACCATGCGCGATTTCACACAGAACCACGAATGGCTGTCTATCAATACCGCCACAGTCAGAAAAAGCCGTGGCCAAGACCTGCCATTGACAGACATCATTGAGGCCTGTGTGCGCAGGGACATCCAAGCTATTTCGCCATGGCGCGATCAGGTTGCTGCTGTTGGCTTAGACACCGTTTCCAAGTTGGTCAAAACACATGGCTTGAAACTGTCAGGCTATTGCCGAGGCGGCATGTTTCCTGCTGCCACTGCCGCAGGCATACAAGCTGCAGATGCCGACAATCGCCGAGCAGTTGATGAAGCCTGCGAACTTAATGCACCTTGTTTGGTGCTGGTAGTAGGGGGCTTACCTGACGCATTGTCCGGACAAGCTGCTCATAAAAATATACAGCAATCACGCGATCAAGTTTATGAGGGCATTGAAAAATTATTGGCCTACGCCAAGTCGTGCAACATGCCTTTGGCCATAGAACCCCTGCATCCTATGTATGCGGCAGACCGTGCTTGTATAAACACGCTAGAGCAAGCTTTAGACGTCTGCGACAAACTAGACCCTGCGCAGACTGGCGCTTTGGGTGTTGCTGTTGATGTGTATCACGTATGGTGGGACCCCAAACTTCAGCAACAAATAGAACGCGCTGGCCGGGCTCGACTGCTGGCTTTCCATGTCTGCGACTGGATGACACCGACGACCCACTTACTGGAAGACCGCGGCATGATGGGTGATGGTGTCATCGATATCCCGCGCATTCGCGGCTGGATTGAGACCCAGGGTTTCGCCGGTTACAGCGAGGTCGAGATCTTTTCCTCGGGCAACTGGTGGCGGCGCGAAACCGCCGAGGTGCTGGACGCCTGCATCGCCAGACACCGAAGCTGGGTCTGATACGAGGAGCAAATCAACAGCCACCCCCGCCACGTGGCCGAGCGATAATTATAGGCGCATGAAAGGTACCGAACTATATGGCCGTGCGCGTCGATCCGCTGTGCCCGACGAAGCGGCTGACGACTTTTACAAAAATCGTGCAGTCAGTTAGGCGCCTGTTTCCCTTGCGAAGCCTCAGCCTTGATCCGCTGCTCTTCAAGCATAAGGTCCGCGATGCGTTCTGCCAGCATCAGCGTAGGCATATTGGTATTTGCACGAGGTATGCTGGGCATGATGGACGAGTCGCACACGCGCAAACCAAGAACGCCGTGAACCCTTCCAGCGCCGTCGGTCACGGAGCTAGGATCGCCGGCGAGACCCATGCGGCAGGTGCCAGACGCGTGCCACACACCACTGACAGAGTTTCCGACAAATTCCGTGAGTTTTGCATCGTCGGCCAAGAGATCTTTGACACGCGTGCCGAGCGTGATTACGGCATGGACGACTGCATCGCGTAGAAAGCCGGCGCGGTCGAGCATGGCGCTAAATGCTTGCATCTGAAACGCATTCCAGCTCCCTGGGGCCGACACGCGGCGAACTCGCTCCGAATAGCTGGTTGGAAATACCGTTCCGCGCACGCCGTCCAAGCGATGGTCGCAGAGTGTTTCGGCGGCCAAACGGAAGCCCTCCTTAAGGCGCTCCAAATCACGAGGATCGGAAAGCAACCGAAAATCGACCAATGGCTCATCTCGCGGGTCTGACGAGCGCAGCTTCACTGTGCCCCGCGAATACGACTTGTTAACCCATACAAGCATGGTGCCCATCCGCTGCCCTACGGAATGCCAAGCCGTGCGGCCAATGATCGCGACATGCATGTCTCCTTGCGGAGCATCGGGGATGCTGCTGGACGTATAGCGCAACAAAGCCTGGTCGTGGTGCTCGTTTAAATCGTGCAGGCGGGAAGCAGCCGGCAGATAGGCCGACACCGCAATGAGTGGGTGCTCCATCAGGTTGCAGCCAACGCCGGACAAGTCTTTTCTAACCTTCACACCTACCGACTGCAACTGGGCAGCCGGCCCGATGCCGTTACGCAACAGCATGGCCGCAGAGTGGATACCCCCCATACAGACGATGGTCTCGGCAGCCGATATTTTCAGACTGCCGCGCGGCGTCACCACCTCAGCGCCCACCACCTTCGTACCGTTGAATAGCAGTGATTCTGCGAAACTGTCCGTCAAGATATGCAGATTGGGCCGCGCGCGAACTGTGGGCGTAAGGTAGGCCACGGATGCGGGGACGCGCTGACCGTCGTCAGAGGTTGCAATTGCAGCAGGAAACACGCCGTCCATCCACTCGCCGTTCTGATCGGCGTAGGCGGGATATCCGCGAGCTTGCAGCGCATCACTGACGGCATTCACGAATTGCGAGCGCCGCTCACGCGGCAACCGCCTCACTGGGATCGGGCCACTGCGCCCGTGATGTTGGTCGTCAAAGTCGCAGTCACGTTCGAGCTTTCGGAAGTACTTTAGGGCTACCTCACCGCTCCAACCTTCCGCTCCGAGGCGCCCCCATTCGTCGTAATCGTCCGGCGCGCCACGATTTGCCACCATGGCATTAATGACCGAACCTCCGCCCAGCACGCGCGCCTGCTCGTATCCGCGCGGCGTGCGATTGGGTGACTTTGTCGGTGCGCCGCTGATGTTGGCTTCAAGGGACGTCCAAAGATTTTCTTTGTCCAGGTAGGCTCGGCCGGGATAGCGCGTGCGGATATGGTCCGGCATGGTGTCAATGCGCAGGTCTCGGCCGGCCTCTACCAGCACGACGCGCCGGCTGGCGACCTCTGACAGGCGTGCGGCCAGCACACAGCCAGCGCTGCCGCCGCCCAAGATCAAGTAGTCAATATTTTCCATAGTTTTTTTCTTTTTTTCCTGGACGGCTTGGATGCCTTATTGTTTACCGCCCCAACGCTGGGGGTAACCTGGCATCTTTTCGCAGCCGCACGTGGAATAGTGAAGTGGTGGCAGCTTTGCATCCACAAATCGCGGTAAGTCCTGCTCCGTGATCACAGGTTGCGGAAGCTTCCATACTGGGCCGGGAACTGGTTCACCATTGAGCACCTTCAGGGTGGCGATCACAGCGGTGCGCCATTGGTATGCTGGATACGTGGGTGCAACGCCTTTGAATTTCTTTCGGCTCCAAGCCTGGAGGTAATCCTGCTGGTCTTCTCCAGTAACCACTGGAATCGGTTTGCCCGCATCTTCGAATGCTTCCACTGCGGCCACAGAGACGGCTCCCAGGTCCACCCACACAGCATCAATTTTTACGCCCTTGTTCAAATAGTCTGTGATGACAGACTTAGTTTTGGCCAGATCGCCACCCACAAATTCATTGCCTACCACCTTAAGGCCGGCAGCTTCATAAGTGCGTCGCGCCGCCTCCCAGCGAGTCTCGAACACGTCGAGACCGGCCCTGGTGCGCAATACCAGCACATTGCCGCCTTTGGGGACGTTAGCAACCACGAAATCGGCACCTGCCTTGCCCCAGGCATAGCCACCGATCGACTGTACTGCGGTCACCGGGCAGAGCGTGTTGACCGAGCGGTCAAATGTGATGACCGGCATCTTCTTGCAGGCCTCTTCGATCACGGGCGTCAGTGCAGCAGCCGTGTTGGGCGACACGATCAGCGCGTCGCACTTGCCACTGTTGATGAAGGACCGGATGTCTGAAATCTGCTTTTCGTCCTTACCTTGCGCGTCGGCGTACTCGAAGCCCTTAATGTGGGCCTTTTGCAGGTCACGTTCTGCCTGCATGGTATTCCATCCCACCACGCGCCAGGGGTTACCAACGCTTGCATTGGAGAAGCACAGGTTGTGGGGGCCCGTCTTCTTGTATTTGGCGGTATCAATCATCTGACCACCCACATTCTGCAGCCAAGGCTGGTCTGCAGGTCCTTGTGGTTTTGTGACCATGAGCTGCATCTGCTCATTCATATTTTTGTCTACATCCACCTTGGCGGCTTGGGCAAAGGTCAGGGACGGCAACGCAACAGCTGCGGCAATGGCACCGATGGCGGCCCGGCGGAATGGAAAAGGATTGTTCATGGTTGTCTCCGTTAGAAAAATTAGGTTGGGGTTGAATGAGGTGAAAAAAACTACATGGATAGCTCCTTGAAAATTCAAACCTTGTCACGCAAGCTATGGGCGGTCAACGCTGCCGCGACGATGAGGATCAAGCCCTGCACTGCGACACGCAGTGGCTCAGGGAAACCGACCAAATTTAAGACGGTGAAGAGCGCATATAGACAAAGCGCTCCGATGCATGCGCCAGCAACAGAGCCACGACCTCCGAGAAGTACCACGCCGCCTATGACTGCTGCAGCAATCGCCTGAAGGTCGTATCCAGTACCGACTTCGACAGAAACCCCCGAGAACCCGCCGAGCAAAAGACCTGCTGTAACTGCCGACAACGAAGAGATCACAAATGCGATGACGCGCACACGGTTCACTGGGACACCCGCAAGGTGGGCTGCGGTCGCGTTATCGCCCACCATGAGCAACAGTCGGCCATAGTTGGTCGCGTGCATCAGCCAAAAGCACAGTCCGACAAACACTACGAGAACGATGACCGCGATCGGTAGCGTCTCGAGGATTGGAATGTCGCGCAGTACGCCGCGTCCAACAGAGCGCAGATTTTCAGGAAGATAGCCGGAGGGTGCGCCACCAGACCAATACATTGCAGCCCCCTTGATTGACAGCAGGGTGCCGAGGGTCGCAATGATGGAGGGCACCTTAAGCCGTGCAACGATTAATCCGTTTAAGAGGCCAACCCCCAGACCAATCGCGTATATGAGGGCTACGGCCATCCAGGCGAGTTGCGGGTCACCGTTGGTGATCAGGGCGCAGGCAATGACCACCAAAGTGATGAGGGCACCTGCAGACAGATCAAAGCCGCCTGCGATCAGCACAAAGGATTGGCCGCAGGTGAGGATGATCAACGGAGCGGCGCGCTGCAGGAAGCTCATGATTCCAGCTGGCGTACGGTATAGCGGCCCAAGGATGACAATCAGCGCCAACAGCACAAACAGTAAAAAGAGCGCAGGGTTGAGCTTTTGCAGTTGAGCTAGACGCAAGCGCCCACTGGCAAGACGGGAAAACGCATTCATGCGACGTGATCTTTCTGTCCAAACGTGGTTGCGCCAACCGCGGCCACGACGATCGCCCCGCTCAGCACCTGGCTGAGGAAGGGATCGATCTGCAGCATGTTGAAAACCGCGTCGATGACCGAGAAGGTGTAGACACCTGCCATCGTGCCAGCGACACCCCCTTTGCCGCCGCTCAGCAAAGTGCCGCCGATCACCACGACTGCAATGGAACCCAGGTCGTAGCCACCGTCCCGGCCCACCCAAGGAGTACCAGCCCCCAGCCAGCTTGCCAGATACAGACCAGCCATGCCGCACATCACACTCGCTGCGACATGCGCTCCGACCACGACGCGTGCGGTTCGGATGCCGGCAAGCCGAGCAGTTTGCGCATTCCCTCCGACAGCGTAGAGACGGTAGCCAGCCACGGTTCGACGCAGCGTCCACGCGGACGCACCAGCGACAATGGCTAAAAGGGCTACCGCAATCGGCACGCCGCCCCAGTCGCCATATGCCAACCACTGGAATGCTTTGGGGATTGCGCCTTCCATGGAAGTAAATGCCACTGTCAGTACGCCTTGCATCACGAGACCAGTGCTCAAAGTCGCGATCAGCGGACTGATGCCGAGGCGCGCTACCAACACGCCATTGATTGCACCGACTAGCCCTGCGATCAAAAGCACCCCTCCCACGGCTGGGAGGATGAGCCCTGCGTCACCTTGCATGAAATAGGCGCCGAGAACTGCGCTTACGCTCACCAGGTTGGCGACCGAGAGGTCGATTGAGCCGGCCAGCATCACGAAGTTCTGGCCGAGAGCCACCAGACCAAGGGCGACCATGCGCTGCAGCAAGCCCATGACACCGGCGAGCGTAAGCTGTGTCATCTGGCCTGTCCCGATCGCCGTGGCTGCATAGGCAAGCGTGGAGATGACAACGAGTGCAAGCGGGATTCGGTGGCGTGACAGCCAACCTTGGGCTGGGAGATGTGGCGGCTGGATCGTCGAGAAATTATTAGATATTGCGTTCATGCCACAAGCTCCTGAGCAGTCATGTCATCATGTCGCACCGCCTCCGCGATGATGGCCTCTTCCGAACTACCGCGTGGCAGTTCGGCCACGATCCGTCCCAAGGCCATGACGTGGATACGATCACTCACCCCGATAATTTCCTGCACGTCTGAGGACACCAACAATACCGCCCCGCCGCTGTTGGCGAATTCACGCAACAGTTGGTAAATTGCAGCCTTGGCGCCAACATCAACGCCTCGCGTCGGTTCACAAACGACCCAGACGCGCGGAGCACGCGCGAGCCAGCGGGCGAGAAGCACTTTCTGCTGGTTTCCGCCGGAAAGCGAACCCACCTTCATGTCAGGCGTGGCACCGCGCACATCTACTTTCTTCAGCAATTCGTCCAGGTAGCGTGAACTGCGCTCACCTGCACTCGCTCCGGCAAGAGCATTTGCCATGGCTCTCAATGTCAGGGCCACGTTGTCTCGAAGCGACTGACCCAGTCCGAGGCCTTCACGCTTGCGATCTTCCGGCAAATAACCGATTCCGCGCTTTGCAGCGTCACGCGGGCTGCGCGACGCACCTCGGCGATCCCAGCTGCGTACGGCGCCGTGCGTGAACGGTGTGTCGCCGATGACGGCGCGTGCGAGGTCGAGTTTGCCGGACGTCTCTAGGCCTGCAATACCTACGATCTCGCTGGCGTGCAACGACAGGGAAATCGCTTGCAGAGTTTCATTGCCACACCCTTCCAGTGCCAGCAGTTGTTCGCCTGGCGGCAGCGCAGCTGGCGGAGGATAGAAGTCCTGTAACTCTCGGCCCACCATCAGACGTACGATACCGTTAACCGTCGCTTTGGCGACGGGCAAAGTGGCCATCAAATGGCCGTCTTTTATCACAGTGATGTTGTCCGCCAAACTCATGAGCTCGCCCATCCGATGAGAGATGTAGAGCATCGCCACGCCAGCGACCCGCAGTTGTGCAATCAGTTCAAACAGCTTTTCCGATTCGTGGTCGTCGAGTGCGGCGGTCGGCTCATCCAGCACAAGGATCCGAGCGTTGAGCGATATAGCTTTTGCGATCTCCACCATTTGCTGTTCTGCGATGGAAAGAGTGCCGCAGAGAGCTTCCGGGTCCAGGAGACAGCCAATCCGGCCGAGCACCGAAACAGCCGCGTTGTGCAAAGCTGCCCGATTAATCAGCCCGAAGCGAGAGTGTTCGCGGCCTAGAAATATGTTTTCCGCCACACTACGGTGGGGCAGCAGCGCAAGCTCCTGGTGGATGATGGCCACTCCTGCATCACGGGCCTCTCCCGGGTCAGCAAACATGACCTCATGACCATCGATCAGAACTTGACCATCATCTGCCTCATAGATGCCCGTGAGAACCTTCATCAGCGTGGACTTGCCCGCGCCGTTTTCACCGCAGATCACATGGACCTCGCCCGCACTGCAACTAATGCTCACGTCGTTCAAGACGGTTACGCTGCCGAAGCGTTTACAGATGTTTCGCATCTGTAATCGCGGCGCGTCTGGGGCCTGTGCACTTGCGATCTCCTCTCTCATGACCCGGCGCCGATGACTACCAGCTTTGCATTGGTCAGCTCACGAGCACCCAGAGCGCCGAGTTCGCGACCGAAGCCTGAGCCCTTCACACCACCAAACGGCGCGCGAGGGTCAGACCTTACAAAGTCATTGATGAACACGGCGCCCACCTGCAACCGGGACGCGATTTCCAGTGCGCTCTCCGCGTTGCGCGTCCACACCGTTGCGCCCAGGCCGAACTCAGTCGCATTCGCCAGTCGAATCGCCTCGTCCTGGTCGCGCACCCTGAACAGAAGCGCCACGGGTCCAAAGATCTCTTCTTGAACAATGGGAGCGTCATGTGACAGACCACCGATCACGGTAGGAGGGTAGAAGTTGCCTGGACCGGACGGTAGGACGCCACCTGCCAGCAGTCGTCCGCCTTGGTCAATGGCAGCCTGGACCTGTGCATGCACGCTTTCGCGCAAATCAGCGCGGGCCAGTGGCCCAAGCTGCGTAAGCGGATCCAGCGGGTCACCCATGCGCAGGGAGTTGGCGCGTTCCACGAACGCAGCTTCGAAGCGATCAGCCACCGACTCGGCAATAAAAAATCGTTTGGCGGCGATGCAACTCTGGGCGTTGTTTGAAAATCGCGAGGTGACCGCAAACTGCACCGCGCGATCCAAGTCGGCATCTTCCAGCACTATGAAAGGATCACTGCCGCCTAGTTCCAGCACCGCTTTCTTGCCGTGGGCTCCAGCATCCCTCGCAATGGCTCGCCCCGCCTGAATGCTGCCCGTCACAGTGACTGCCTGAATGCGTGGATCGGCAACGATGGCAGCGACTGCGCCGCGGCGAATGCCCAAGTTGAGGTAAACGCCTTCAGGGAAACCCGCTTCTAGAACAAGTTGCTCAAGTGCGCGGGCGCAACCTTGTACTGTCTCGGCGTGCTTTACCAACACGGTATTACCTGCCAGCGCAGTAGGTATGAAGAAACGCAAGACTTGCCAAAATGGCAGATTCCACGGCATGACCGCGAAAATTGGACCCAGGGGTTCGAACGCCACGTGTGCGGTCATGCCCTCGATGGGTTGGGGGGCAAGATACTCGGTCGCCTTCTCAGCAAAGTGGCGGGCACCTAGAGCGGCCTTCTTTACTTCGGCAATCGCTTCGCCGATCGGCTTTCCCATTTCGAGAGTGATGAGCCTCCCATATTGCTCGCTACGCTCTTCCAGTAACGTTGCCAAGCTCACGAGATGCACAGCACGCTGCGGGATCGGCGTAGCGGACCAGCTTTTCCAGCTCGCCGCCGATAGGGCAAGCCGATCTTCGATTTCTGTCTCGTCGTGAGCGGGGTAGGTATGGAGGTTTATACCGTTGCTAGGATTTAGTGACTGGAAGCTCATTTGAAGACCTTCTGCTGAGTGATTCTATGGAGGCAGTATTTCCAACAAAGCTACGCGCCACAACATGGCCGCATTAGTTATCTTCCAGCCAGGGAGAAAATAAGGGTTTCCACCGTAAAAATCCTTCCAAAAAGAGAGAAATTCTCAATTTCTGGAAACTTTGTTTAGGTACAGTCTGAGCATCAAGTCAGGAAAACTGTGAAAAACTTCGACCGGATTTCGAACGTGCTGTCCAGCTTCGGCTACGGCAAGCTTCAGTTAACGATGGATGAACTTCTGGCGAGAACCGGCATGCCGCAGTCTTCCGGATATAAGCTTGTGTCTAGGTTGGTGGCAGAAGGATTTCTTCGACGGCAAAGCCGCGGTCTTCTTGCGCTCGGCCCCGCAGCTGCCGTCTTTTTTTTCGCCCCTCTAAAGGCGCTGCATTTGCAGGCAGGCGCCTTAGGCTCGTTGAAGGCCGTTAACGCCTTGGCGCGTAACGGAGCGGTCCCCCGCATGTCGCAATGGAATCCGAACTTGCTAGATCTGGTGTCCACCACCCGCTTTCGCAAGGAACCTCCATTTGTCATCGGGTTCGCTAACGCCTCGAACTTTCATCCCTGGCGAGTCGCTATGGCTGGCAGCCTGATGGCCGCAGCACAGCGTCAACATGACGTTGTGGCCGAAGTGGTCGTGAGGGATGCAGGCGACGACCCTGTAGTGCAATCCGCCCAGTTGGCCGAAATGGCGAATAGGGGAATCGACCTATGCATCCTGAGCGCAGCCGCTGGTGACGACCCTACTTTGAATGCGGTGGTGCATGAACTCGCTGGCCGCGGATTACCAATAATTGGAGTGGATCGGATGTGCGGTGACGCTTCAAGTCTGGTCACCTTTGTCACAGCTTCCGACGTGCTGGTCGGCCGCTTGATGGCCCTGTGGCTCGTGGAACGGCTCGGCGGGCGTGGTCGCATCCTGATGCTTTGCGGCCGAGAAGATGCCAGTCCGTGCCGTTTGCGGCTGGAGGCCGCTATGGAGATCCTCGCGCTGCATCCCGAGGTTGAGGTCGTCTCAGTCGAATTTACGGATTGGCTTGCGGAGAAGGGCTTCGCATGTGTTCGGCGTCACCTTGACGCTGGGTTTGTACCCGACGGCGTGTGGTGCGATTCTGGACTCCAAGGCGTGGGTTCATTGCGCGCATTTGTTGAAGCAGGATTCCGCCGTGGAACTATCCCGCCGCACACCGGGGGAGAGGTCAACCTCATGTACAAGCTTGTATTCCAACATAAGGTTCCACTGTGCGGGGTAGATTATCCTGCTGCAATGGGGGCATTGAGCTTTCAGGCTGCGCTGGACACGCTCTTCGGCAGGCAAGTCCCCAGACGCATTGAGGCTAACTTGGAAGTAGTTATCACTCGCGGGCACGAAACAACGTCGGTCCGGGCAGACATGTTCGCCGAGGAAAAAGTGCGATGGGATCGAAGCGACGACTATGTGCACGCCTCGGGATGGATCCCTACCGGCCATATGCTGGGACTGAAGCGCGGCACACGATGACGAGCCCTACCGCCTCCGAATCGGCCCGCCGCTTCCGCGACATCTTGTCACTGGTTTCACGCGAGCCCATTCGCACAGCCTACGAAGTGGCGGCTCGCCTTCAACTGCCAGTCAGTTCAACCTATCTGGCTGTCGCCGAGCTTGAGCGTCTTTCTTGTTTGGCTCGGGACGAGAGCGGCTATCTACTGCTCGGCATGCTCCCCCAGCAGGCAGCTTTAAATGCACTGGGGTATGAAATTTCAGCACAACGCCTACCGCCGCTTGTCCGCTATTTGCGTGACCAAACTGGTGAAACAGTATTTACTGCGGACCTACGAAGCAATAGGTTGACAGTCGGGTGTATTGCATATGGCTTCAACGCGTCGGCACTATTGGTGAGTCCATTTCAAGCTTATGTTCTGGGTTCACAATTTGAAGGGCTGACACCGGGCGTCTCTGGTGTGCGCTTGCTTGCAGAATTACCGCAGGGCGAGGTTAGGACAGTTGCTCATTTTTTGTACGTTCAACTTCTAAGCTCCGTGCCCGTACCCGAAGTTGGCGGACTACTGGTCGTTGGCGTGGCGCGAACAAGTGCCGATTTTCCAAACAAAGAACTCGTTCAGCGCAAGTTGATTGAGACTCTTAGTAATTTCAACAAGGGGAATTCTGTGAGTCGTCTTCTGGACGCCATCTAGGCGCAAAAGATAAGATCAGCAGGCCATCCATCTGCTGAAGGCACAAAAACGCAAGACGCGGTTGCTGG